>CAZHDP010000116.1:0-8831 GCA_964531605.1 uncultured Burkholderiaceae bacterium
CCTGGGGTCAACAGGTCTTGCAGGTGCTGACGGGTGATGCGCAAACCCGCACGGCTGAGTTGAGAGAGGATGCTGTCGTCTGGCGACACGTGTGGCACCACCAATCCAGCAGGCAAACCCGATGCACCCATCGCGGGTTGCGCCGCCGCATCGAGCACGCGGACCTGCCAGCCTCTTTGGGCCAAGCTGTGGGCAACGGCCGCACCGGCCAAGCCCGCACCGACCACCACTGCAGTCTGCGATCGACCTTGCGCCAAGGGATGGGCGCCTGACGCGTGGTCGCCTAATGGATGGTCGCCTAATGGATGGTCGCCTAATGGGTGGTCGTTTCGATACGCCGACGTGCCACGTTTGGGTTCCCAAGACGGGTCGAAGGTGCCATGGCACAGGGGTGCGTCTGGTGGGGAGTCCACCCTGAAGCCGCATTGGCGCATCCGCGCCGTCAAGGTCTGGCCGTTGACCATGGTGTGGGTTGCTTGCACAGCAAACCGGGTGCCCCTGTGGCTTGACCGAGCCAGTGCCTTGAGGGTGGGCACGGTCCAGACCTCGCTGGCCATGTCTGGTGCAGGCGAAGGCGTGCGCGATGGTGGTGGCTGGAAAGGTGCTTCCAGCAGCACGCTGTCTGCTGTGAGGTGCAGTTGTCGCCACGTGTTGGCCCAGTCGCCCACACACAGGGTCAGCAAGACGCGCCCGCGTTCCAGCGAGATGCGGTGAAACCCCGGCAGCAGGCCTTGCCATTGGGGCAGCAAGGTGCTGACCAGCGACGCGTGTGGGTGGCTGTTAAACGCTGTCTCGCGCAAGTCCGCCGGGCCGACGGTCAGGGCACACCAGTGCAACATGTCCGGACGCCCAGGGTCCGCTCGCCAGTCTCCCCAGGCTTGAAAAAAACACTGGCCTTGGCCAAATTCGGTAGACAGCACGCGCCATTGGCGTCGCCCGCGCCAAGCCTCAGGCAGGCCACAGGCTGTCAGCAATGGGGGGCTGTCGTCAGGGCTCAAGCCGATGGCGGAACGTAACCTTGTGCAACGTCAGCACCAGCACCAAAAAAATGGTTTTCCATTTGGCGGGCCAGGTACTGGCGAGCGCGTTGGTCTGCCAGGTTGAGGCGGTTTTCGTTCACCAGCATGGTTTGCTGTTTGAGCCAGGCGGCCCACGCTTCTTTGCTGACGTTGTCCCAAATTTTCTTGCCCAATTCGGTTTGGGGTGGGTAGGGTGGGAAATCCAAGCCTTCGGCTTCTCGCCCGAGCTTGATGCAGTTGACCATGCGTGCCATATTCAGACCTTTTTAACAATGGGGGAGATTGTGCCAGGGGTCGCCAATCCGCCCCTGGTCAGAGGACAATCCCCCCATGCGTGTTGCTTCGCCTTCTGCCCACTCCATTTGGTACACCCTGCGCCACGCCGCGTTCAGGGGCTTGTGGTCAACGAGTGCTGTGTATTTCATCGGCAATGCGATGCAAACCATGGCTGCGGCCTGGTTGATGGTGGAGATGACGGGGTCTTCCTTTTTGGCCGCCTTGGTGCAAACCGCGGTGTTCATGCCCATGTTTCTGTTGGCGTTGCCTGCGGGCGTCTTGGCCGACACCACCGATCGGCGGCGCTTGATCACCTCGGCTTTGGCTGTGCAAGCGGGCACAGGCGTGTTGTTGGCGATGCTCTTGTTCGTCGGTTTTGCCGGGCCCGCCACCATTTTGGTGCTGATTTTTGTGGCCGGTTGCTGCACAGCGTTGATGTCGCCAGCCTGGAATTCGGCCATCAACGATGTGGTGCCGCGAGAGGAGTTGCCGCAAGCCATCACCACGGTCGCGATCGCGTACAACGCTGCCCGTGCGGTGGGGCCTGCGATGGCTGGGGTGGTGTTTGCCCACCTGGGCGGCGCCTGGAATTTCGCCCTGGCGGTGCTCAGCACCTTGGTCATGCTGCAAGCCATACGGCGCTGGCCACCCAAACCCCATCCCCCATCGCGCTTGCCCGCTGAACGCCTGTGGGGTGGCATTTTGAGTGCGCTGCGCTTCGCCCGGCATTCTGAAACGGTGCTGGCCCAGTTGGTGCGCACCGTGGCCTACAGCGGCACGGGCTCTGCCTTGTGGGCTTTGCTGCCCGTGATAGGCCAACGGCAGTTGGGTTTGGGCGCGGCTGGCTATGGCCTGTTGATGGGGTGTTTGGGCTCCGGGGCCGTGCTGGCGGGCTTGGTGATTGGCCGCGTGCGTGCCAAAGCGGGTCTGGAGGCCGTGGTTGCTGGCGGCTGTGTCGTGTTTGCCGCGGTGATGGTGACGGCCGCATTCGCCCAGGCCCATTGGATGGTTTACGGCGCTCTGGTTTTGGGGGGCGCGGCCTGGATGTCTGTGTTGTCCACGTTCAACACGGCCACCCAGACCAGCGTGCCACCTTGGGTGAGGGCCCGTGCCATGGCGCTGCACACCTTGTGTGCGTTGGGCTCGTTTGCGATGGGCTCAGCGTTGTGGGGGGCTTTGTCAGACATGGCCGGTTTGCCCGTTGCGTTGTCTGTGGCCGCAGTTTGCATGGCTGCCGGGGTGCTCTTGGGCAAGCCTTTTCCACTGCGCATGGGGGACAAGCAAGAGGTGACCCAGGCCATTCCCTGGGATGATATTTCCATCCAATTTGAGCCCAATCCCGACGATGGACCCGTGGCCGTTGAATTGTCATACCGCATACGGTCAGAGCAAGCTTCGGCGTTCATGGAGACCATCAGCCAGTTGCGGGCGCCTCGTCGGCGAGATGGCGCCACCATCTGGCGGGTGTACCGGGATTTGGCCGACCCGAGCCGGTACGTGGAGCGGTTCATCGTCACATCTTGGGCGGACTACCTGCACCAGCGTGCCCGTGCCACGGTGGCCGATCAGGAGTTGGAAACCCAGGTCCGGCAGTTCTTGTTGCCTGGAGAGGCGGTGACCATGCAACATTACTTGGCTGAGGCCTGAGTTCTAAGTTCTGCAACCGACGCCGATCACATGAGCTTGTGGACCGACACCCATTGCCACTTGGATGCAGCAGAGTTTGACGCAGACCGGCAAGCTGTGCGCGAAGATGCTGCTATTAAAAAAGTAGCAAATTGCGTGATACCTGCAGTGCAGGCGGCCAATTTCGATACCGTTCGTTTGCTGGCGCACCGCTTCGGCGACAGCTACGCCTTGGGCATACACCCGTTGTACACGCCCTCGGCCACGCCTGCCGATCTGGAAGCCTTGGCCGCCCAGTTGGCACAGCACCGGTCTGACCCCCGCTTGGTGGCTGTGGGCGAGATTGGGCTGGATTATTTTGTGCCCGGGCTGGACCCTGAAAAGCAGATGCACTGCTACCGCGAGCAACTGCGTTTGGCCAGGAAGTTTGACCTGCCGGTGATCTTGCATGTCCGGCGTTCAGCAGACCAGGTGCTCAAAGGTTTGCGTGACTTTGCGCCTTCCCGCACCGGCGGTGAGCCCGCTTGGCGTGGCATTGCCCATGCCTTCAATGGCAGTGAGGTGCAGGCACAGGCCTTCATCAAGTTGGGCTTGGTACTGGGGTTTGGTGGGGCTGTGACGTTTGAGCGGGCCAACCAGTTGCGTCGCTTGGCCACGCACTTGCCTTTGTCTGCCCTGGTGTTGGAGACGGACGCGCCAGACATCCCCCCACACTGGCTTTACCAAACAGCGATTGACCGTGCGGCGGGTGTGCCCCAGGGGCGCAACACCCCTGCTGAGTTGCCCCGCATCGCGCAAGTGGTGGCGGAGCTGCGGGGCATGTCTTTGGACGCATTGGCTGAGGCCACCACGGCCAATGCCTGCCGCGCATTGCCCAAATTGAAGCGGCTGTTGAAGCCCGGCCTGGACCCACAGGGAGCGTTGTAGCCCTGACAGGGCGCAAGCTCAACTGCCTTTGGCGCGTGGGGTGATTTTGCGCAACAGGTCTGGCAATGCGCGCCGAGCCGACTCGTACCCGGCCTGGATCAGGTCTTTGCGGGCGCCAAAGTCGGTGCTGCTGAAGCGAGAGGTGTCAGGCCGGATCACAAAATCGGCTTGCTGTGCTTCCAATTGGGTGAGTGCCCGCCCCATGATTTCGAACGACTGCAAAATGATTTCATAGAGGCCACCGCCTGGGTGAGCTTTGGGCGCGGTGCCCACGTCAACGGCGATCACAACGTCGGCGCCCAATTGCCTGGCCTGTTTGACGGGAAGGGGGCTGGCCAAGCCGCCGTCGACCATTTCGATGCCGTTGATGACCGTGGGCACAAAGACGCCAGGGATGGAGCAAGATGCCCTGACGGCTTGTCCCGCGTCGCCGGAGCGCAGCATCACCGCCTCGCCGCTGCTCAGGCTGGTGGCAATGGCTGCAAACGGGATTTTGAGACGTTCAATCGGCGTGTGGCGTACGTATCATTCACCAGTTTTTGCAGGGCTTCGCCCGCGAACATCCCACGTTTGGTGGCTGAGTTGATGTCAGCCACGTCAATGTCGCGCACTTTGAGTGCCACTTCTTCCATTTGCCAAGGCGTGAACCCTGCGGCGTAAAACACCCCCACCAACGACCCTGCGCTGGTGCCCGTGATGGCGTCTGGTCTGTAGCCTGCTTCGTCCAGCGCTTTGAGCACCCCGATGTGGGAAAACCCACGCGCTGAGCCGCCACCGAGGGCCAAGCCCAATTTGGCCCCACCGGTGCCGCCGATGCGGCGTGCTGTGCTTTGGGCGTAGGCTTGAGGGAGCGTCAATGCCGCGCCAGTCGTCAGGGCAGATTGCAGCAGCAGTCGCCGCTGTGAGCGTAGACCGTTCATCGTGCCGCAACCGCTTTGACCAAACCTTGATCGATCATGGATTTCAACCTGGCCCAGGCGGATTCAAAGGCGTTGGGTGCTTCGCCTTGGGTGATGTTTTCGACCTTTTCGTCCAGGATGATCAATTCCACCCGTCGGTTGAGTTTGCGTCCGTCTTCTGTGGCGTTGGATGCGATGGGGCGGTTGAAAGAAAAGCCCGTGGTTTGCAGCCGGTCGGCTTGGACGCCAGCCTTGATCAGCGCCTCGCGTACCGACTTGGCGCGTGCTTCGGACAAGGTTTGATTGGCCGATGCCGAGCCAACGTTGTCGGTGTGTCCTTCAAGCTGCACATTCTTTTTGGTTTTTGTCTCAAGCAGCTGCGCGACCCGCTGGATATAGGCTTCAGACTGTGTTGCATGCAGTTGCGCACTGCCGATTTCAAACAAGGCTGCGCTGGGCAAAAACAACTGTACGCCACGCTCTGACTGCTCAATGGGCAGGGTGGGGCCGGAATAGCTGGGCGTTGGCGCCGCCACGGGGGCAGGTGGCGGTGGCGGCGGCGCTGGTGGTGTTTGGCAAGCAAGCAAGGTGACCGTGACGGCGGCAATCAGGCCGCGGTGGGCTGCTTGTGGAATGTGGAACATGGGGGTTTTCTTTCAAAGGTAACTGCCTGTGAGAATTATCAAGATGACCCTGTCCGCTGAGGGCCTCCCCGCACCTGGAAAGGTGTCTACTTCGTCACACATTCCGTGGTCTTGTGGACTTGATGGCATCGGGGACAATCAAGCGGCAGACCCATCTCACTTCTCTGGAATGACCTCACATGACTGACGACGACCTCCACCAAGCGCAGGCCCGACTGGCGCCTCACTTTCAGGGCTTTTTGCGCCGCACACCGTTGTGGACCTTGCCCGGCGCGTCGTTGGGGCTGTCTTGCCGCGAGGTGTGGCTGAAGCTGGAGCACCTGCAGGTGGGGGGCAGTTTCAAGGCACGTGGCATGCTGAACCGTTTGCTGTCTCAACCCATTCCTGCCAGCGGCGTGATCGTGGCTTCAGGAGGAAACGCGGGCATTGCCACGGCGGCGGCGGCACGTTATCTGGGGGTACCGTGCGAGGTGTTTGTACCCGAGGTCTCGCCCCAGGCTAAACGGGACAAATTGCAGGCGCTGGGGGCCAAGGTCGTGGTCACTGGTGCCACTTACGCAGAGGCCTTTCAGGCCTGCATGGCACGCCAGCAGGCCAGCGGTGCGTTGCTCACGCACGCCTACGACCAAATTGAGGTGGTCGCTGGGGCTGGCACCCTGGCCGCAGAGATTGAAGAGCAGGGAGGGGCGTCACCTGACAGTGTCTTGGTCAGTGTGGGCGGCGGCGGTTTGATTGGCGGCCTGGCAGCGGGCTTTGCGGCACGTTCACGGGTGGTGGCCCTGGAGCCTGAACTGGCCCCGACCTTGTACGCGGCTCGGCAGGCCGGGCAAGCGGTGGACGTTCAGGTGTCTGGCATTGCGGCAGATTCTTTAGGTGCCAAACGCATTGGTGCCATCGCTTGGGCGTCGACTCAGCGTCACGTACATGACGCCCTGTTGCTTAAGGATGATGCGATCCGCGAAGCCCAGTTGTGGCTGTGGACCGAGCTGAAACTGGCCGTGGAACCCGCAGCAGCCTTGCCCCTGGCGGCGCTGCGCACGGGCGCCTACAAACCTTCAGAACAAGAGCGAGTCTGCCTCATCATTTGTGGTGCCAACCTGGACCCTGCCACGCTCCATTGACCGCGGCGCACGCTTGCGGGCTACCCCACTAAAATCACCCTATGCTAGACATTAACCTGCTCAGAAAAGACCTGCCATCGGTCGTTGCTCGCCTCGAGTCCCGCAAAAAGCCACAGGCTTTCCTGATGGTGGACGCGTTCACGACCCTTGAGGCGGAACGCAAATCCATCCAGACCCGCACCGAGGAACTGCAAGCCAAGCGCAACAGCTCGTCCAAACAGATTGGCCACCTCAAAGCCAAAGGCGAATCGGCCGAAGCGGTGATGGCCGAAGTGGCCTCGATCAAAGCCGAGTTGGACTCCTCTGCCACACGGTTGGAAGGCATTCAAACCGAGCTGCAAGCGATGCTGATCTCCATCCCCAACTTGCCGCACGCCAGCGTGCCGGTGGGGCATGACGAGTCTGGCAATGTGGAAGTGCGCCGCTGGGGCACCCCCGCTGCCATTGATTTTGAA
Source organism: uncultured Burkholderiaceae bacterium (assembly GCA_964531605.1). Taxonomy (GTDB): domain Bacteria; phylum Pseudomonadota; class Gammaproteobacteria; order Burkholderiales; family Burkholderiaceae_C; genus Defluviibacillus. Next base: position 6,968 of record CAZHDP010000116.1, read on the forward strand.
GCCAAAGACCATGTGGACATCGGTCAGCCTTTGGGCTTGGACGCTGAAACCGGCGTGAAGCTGGCAGGCGCGCGGTTCACCTTCATGAAGGGCCCCATTGCCCGCTTGCACCGCGCACTGTCGCAATTCATGTTGGATGTGCAGACCCAAGAGCACGGCTACACCGAGTGCTACACCCCTTGTATCGTCAACGCAGACACGCTGCGCGGCACAGGCCAGTTGCCGAAATTTGAAGACGACTTGTTTCAAGTGACGTTTGGTGGCACAGCCAACAGGGCTGGTGTGGACCTGCATGTCATGCAAAGCGTGGGCATGGTGAGTCCGCCCGAGCGCAACTGGTACCTGATCCCCACCAGTGAAGTGACGCTGACCAACACCGTTCGCGATGAAATTGTGGCTGAAGCCGATTTGCCCATCAAACTGACCGCCCACACGCCCTGTTTTCGCTCGGAAGCGGGCAGCGCAGGCCGAGACACGCGCGGCATGATTCGCCAACACCAGTTTGACAAGGTCGAGATGGTGCAGATCGTGCATCCTGAGAAAAGCTACGAGGCGTTGGAAGAAATGACGGGCCACGCCGAGGCGATTCTTCAAAAACTGGGCCTGCCTTACCGTGTGATGTCGCTGTGTACCGGTGACATGGGGTTTGGCGCGGCCAAAACCTACGATTTGGAAGTGTGGCTGCCTGCCCAAAAAACCTACCGTGAGATCAGTTCAGTGAGCAATTGCGAAGCCTTCCAGGCCCGTCGTTTGCAAGCGCGCTTCAAGAATGCACAAGGCAAAAATGAGCTGGTTCACACCCTCAACGGATCCGGCTTGGCCGTGGGCAGAACGTTGGTCGCTGTGCTGGAAAACTACCAGAACGCTGATGGCTCTGTCACCTTGCCAGAAGTCTTGCGCCCCTACATGGGCATGCTCGAACGACTGCAAACAGCCTGATAGAATAGAGAGATTGATTCGGAGAGGTGGCAGAGTGGTCGAATGTACTTGACTCGAAATCAAGCGTAGGAGCGATCCTACCGTGGGTTCGAATCCCACCCTCTCCGCCAGTACCAATGGCCTGATGCTACACAAAATGTAGCATCAGGCCATTTTTTATTGGCCGAGTGGTTTCTGCACAGTTCAATCTGACGCTATTGAATGGGTGTGGTCTTCTGTGCCGAAATTCAACGCGAAATTGACTTGCTGCGCGCAACGCGTGGAGGCGATTTCTCGCTTTCGCTGTCAGCGAATAACTTTACAAACAGTTGCCGTATCCACATGTTGGCTGGATCACGGTTGAATTTGGCGTGCCAAAACAGGTTGATGGCAATGTCCGGCAGGCGTGCTGGGTGTGGTGATGTGATCAATCCAAACGGTACCTCGCAGCGCTCAGCAAATCGCTCTGGTAGCGTTGCGATGAGGTCTGTTGTTTGCAGTACGTGACCCACGGCTATAAAGTGCGGCAGCATCAACCGCATCTGGCGTTTGATGCCAGCCCGCTCCAACAACCCATCTATTTCCCCATGGCCAGTGTTCGCGGCCAAAACACCGACATGGGCCAATTCAGAAAATTGTTTGAGCGTCATGGGCGACTTGGCTGAAGGGTGCCCCTTGCGGAAGACGCATACATAGCGGTGACGAAACAGTCGACGTTGAAAAAAGCCAGCCTGTAAATTGGGCAGCAGGCCCAGCGCCAAATCGACTGTGCCGGACTCCATGTCCTCTCGCAGGTTGCCCGTGTTTGGCCGCACGGTGCTGACCCGTACATTTGGCGCCAGCGTGGACAGCGCAACCATCAGGGGCGGCATGAAGTACATCTCGCCAATGTCAGTCATTGCCAGCTGGAAATTGCGGGTGCTGGTCAGCGGGTCAAAGGTGTCAC
>CAZHDP010000117.1:0-8801 GCA_964531605.1 uncultured Burkholderiaceae bacterium
GAACAAGCAGGCATTGGCCCCAAGGATGTGTCGGTGGTCGAAGTTCACGACGCCCGCGCAAGGGGAGAAATCATGGCCATCGAGTACCTGGGCCTCACGCCCATGGGTGGCGGCGGCGCCGCCGCGGAGGCGGGTGAGTTGTCGATTGGCGGCCGCATACCTGTCAACACCTCAGGTGGGCTTGAAAGCAAAGGCCACCCCATTGGGGCAACCGGCTTGGGACAAATTCATGAACTGGTCACGCAACTGCGTGGCGAAGCGGGTGCTCGGCAAGTTGACGGCGCCAAGGTCGCTCTGCAAGAAAACGGCGGTGGCCAAGTGGGCTATGAGGAAGCCGTGGTCACGGTCAATATTTTCACGCGCTGATTCCCGCATTTCAACAACCTACAAAGGAGACAAGCATGAGTTCACATATCGAAGTACCCCTGCCCGTGGTGGGACTGTCCGGCTTTGACGCTGGACTGAGCCCTGAGGCGAAAGGTGCCCAAGAGGGCGTGCACCGGTTCGCCCGCGAGGTGATGCGGCCCATCGGGCGCGAAGTTGACCGCATGCCCGCCGACCAAGCCTACCTGCCAGGCTCGCCGTTTTGGCAGTTTCACGCCGAGGCCATGAAGCTTGGCTTGGGGCCTGAGGGCATGGCCGGATTGCCACCCGAGCAAGCAGCGCTCATGGAGGGCATTGTGGTCGAGGAACTCGCCTGGGGAGACGCCGGACTGGCCGTGTCCGCCGGTGCAGGCGGCATGCCCATGCTGATGGCCCAGGCAAGTGGCAACCAAGAACTGATTGATTTGTGCGCTGGCAAGTTGGGTTGCTGGGGCGCCACCCAACCAGACCGTGGCTCTGACGGCCTGACCCTGTATCCCGAGGAACGCTTCCCTAGTTCGCAGGGCAACAAAGGCAATTTGCAGGCCACGTTCACCGTTGACGAAATTATTTTCAATGGCCAAACCTCAGCCTGGGTCTCGAACGGGCCGGTGGCGCAGGTTGCACTGATGGACATCGTTGCCGACTATGGGCAGGGCTTCTTTGATGACCAAGGCAACACTTTTGGTTGCAACGTGATCGTGCCCCTGGACATCAAGGGCGTATCGCGCGGCAAGCCGCTCGAAAAGCTCGGCAAGCGCTCATTGCCGCAGGGTGAAATCTTCTTTGACAACGTGCGCGTACCTCGCCGCTTTGCCATTGCCACCCGTGACGATTACGAATTCAAGCATGCACATGCGTGGGCCAATGCCGGAACGGCAATGAGCCACATCGCCACAGGTCTTGCAAGGGCTGCTTTTGAGATGGCGTTGACTTACGTGCATGAACGCCGCCAAGGCGGAGCACTGCTGGCCGACTTGCAACTCACGCAGTTCCGCGTGGGTGGGATCGGCACCAAAGTCGAGACGATCCGGGCCATGGCCCGCCATGTGGCGCATTACACCAAGTGCTCACCGCAGGCCCACCCCTATTTCACCGCAGCGGGCAAAGCCTTTTGCTGCACCGAACTGATGAACGTGGTCAGAGAGTCCCTACACCTGATGGGTGGGGTGGGCCTGACACGTGAATTCCCCATCGAGAAGCTGCTGCGTGACGCCCAAGCCATGCAAATCGAAGACGGCGAGAACAACCTGCTGCAAATGCACTTTGGCCACCTGCTCAGCCGCCTGCATCGCCAACAGGGCTGGGGCCGCCCTTGACCGTCGGAGTCAGAGCACGCCATGCCTTCTTCCTATCACCACCACTAACCCACAGAGACATCACATGAATACCGAATACCCCGTTGTCATTTACGGTGCAAGCGGCTACACCGGCCGCCTAGTTGCCGAACACCTGCGCGAACTGGGCGTGCCCTTCATCGCCGCTGGTCGTAACCGTCAGCGCATTGAAGAAGCCCTCAAACTCGTGCCAGGAATTGAGAACGCGCGCTACGAGATCGTTGAGGTTGAGCACACCGTGGAGGCGCTGACCAAGCTGCTGACGGGGCGCAAAGTCATCTGCAACACCGTGGGGCCGTTCATGCGCCACAGCGGTACCGTGGCCGAGGCCTGTTTGCGCGCCGGGGTTCACTACCTGGACACCACAGGTGAGCAACATGTGTTGAGCATGCTGCGCGAGCGCTTTTCTGCGGACTTTGCCAAAGCGGGCTTGTGCTTGATTCCATCCACGGCCTACATGTACGGGCTGAGCGAAATCGGTGCACGCTTTTGCCTGGACACGCCGGGCGTTGACTCGCTGGACATGACCGAGGTGGCCGAGGCCGTGCCGACCGTAGCATCAACGCAAACCATCCTGGACGCCGTGCGGTTCCCGTCGTACCACTTGAAAGACAACGAACTGGTCCGCTATGCCGGCGTTGAAACCTGCGACATCACCACCCCATCGGGTCGTGTGCTCAAAGCCTCCAACTGGGGTGGCACATCGAACCCGATCTGGTTCAGCCGTGACGGTCGTGTTCGCAACTGCAAGATGTCCGTGGCAATTTGGAATCAAGAGCTGTACAAGAAAGAGCTCGAATTGGAGCGCGCCTACAAGGTGCAATTGCAGTGGATTCCGGAGGAGCAACTGCCCTTCGTCCTCGACAACATGGCCGCGTCGATCACGCCGACCTCACCCCCACGGGAATCGAGGCAGGTTCACCGTGCCATTGATACCTGTGTCGGCATAGGCAACAAGGTGATGGTCAAGAGCACGATCATCACCACGGGAGGCTACTTGAGTACGGGCCTGCTTCAGGCCTACGCCGCACGCCGCTTGATTTCAGAAACACCGCGCGTCACCGGCTTCCGCTCCCCCAGCGAAGTTTTGGGCCACCGTGAACTGATGGGTGCTCTGGAGAGCTTTGGCTATGCGTCGATGAAGCTCGAACACCTCGTCTGACCTCGTCGTCATTTGTTGCCGCTATTCCACAAGGATTTTCACCATGAATTTCACAACCTTTTCACTTCAACAAGACGGCGCACTCCTGCGGGTCACGCTCAACAACCCACCGGTCAACCTGATGAGCGCCAAGATGACAGAAGAGCTGTTCATGCTCGGAGGCCGTCTGCATGCCGACCCTGGCGTGAAGGTGGTGCTGGTTGACAGCGCTGACGCTGACTTCTTCATTGCGCATTTCGACCTTGAAGACATCGTGGCGTCCGCCACCGACCCCAGCAAAGCCAGCAAGTACCCCGACATGAACGTACTGCAATCCCTGGCATTGAGCTGGAAGGCGCTGCATCAGGTCAAGATTGCCAAGGTGAATGGTCGCTGCCGCGGCGGTGGGCTGGAGTTCATTTTGGGGGCAATGGACATGCGCTTTGCCACCGAGGATTCCAAGTTCTGCGCGCCGGAGTCCAGCGGCGGCTTCTTGGCCTGCGGGGGCGGCACCACGTTCACCGCGTTAGCCGCTGGCCCGGCCCGCGCCCTGGAATTCTTGCTCAGCGCACGAGACTTCAGCGCCCACGAAGCAGAACGCTATGGCTTGATCAACCGGGCCTTACCTGCCAACGAGATCGACGCGTACTTGAACGACTTGACGGCCCGCCTGCTGAAGCGCTCGGCTGGCGTTGTGGCCATGCACCGTGAGGTGTTTAACCGGGTGTATTCCGGCATCGTGGAGCCCTTGTTTGCAGGCCTTGCGGCAGAGAACGATGGTTTGCGCAAAGGCATGGCAACACCCGAGATGCAAAACGGCATCGGGGCCCACCTGCAGCTGGGCCAGACCCGTGAGACAGAGCTGGACCTGCCCGCCACGATGGCCCGCATTCAGGCGATGACGCAGTAACCCCAAGGAGTGAGCCCGGATGGCTATTACCGATTTTTTTGACCGTGGCGTGCTGCTCAACCGTGACGGTTGTGCGTTTGTTAAAGACGAGCAGCGCTGGACTTTCGGAGAGGCCAGCGACATCACGTGTCAGGTCGCCCATGCGCTGCTGGGGCTTGGTCTGCCCAAGGAAACCAAAGCGGCCGTTTTATCAGCCAACCACCCACTCTCCTGGATGTGCGTGCTGGGCTTGTGGCGCGCGGGTTGCACGTGGGTTCCTGTGAACCCCAGAAGCAGCTTCGATGAGCAGGAGCAGTTGCTGGATGGCTTTGATGTTGAGGTTCTTTTCTTTCAGCACTACTTCAGCCCCATCGTCGACCAACTGCGCGCCAAGTGCCCCAAGTTGAAACACCTGATTTGCATCGATGCTGAATCGACCAACAGCACGGCTTTGCTCACCTGGATCGCGCAACAGCCTACGCATGTCCCGTCGCACCTTTGCGAACCCGATGACCTGGCCGCCATCATGCCAACAGGCGGAACCACAGGGCTGCCCAAAGGCGTGATGCTCTCTCACCGCAATCTGGGTGTCTCCATCAGTTATTCCATTCAAAGCGCCTACTACGCACCACAGGAAAAGATTGTCAATTTGGCCGCTGCGCCCATGACCCACTCTGCTGGCTTTCTCTCACTGCCTGCCAGTGCGCGTGGCGGCACTGTTGTGGTGCTGACCAAGCCTGACCCAGACGCCTTGCTCGATGCTATTGAGCAGCACGGTGTCACAGAGTTCTTTTTGCCGCCCACCGTGATCTACCGACTGCTTGAAACACCGGGCATTGAGCGCCGGAATTTCTCGTCACTGCGTTACTTCATGTATGGCGCAGCCCCCATGTCGATTGGCAAACTCAAGCAGGCGTTAAAGGTTTTCGGACCAGTGATGTTCCAAGGCTATGGGCAAACCGAGGCGCCTGGCGGCATCGCGGTCTTGCGCCCTGGGGATCACTTTGTGAATGGCGAGGTGGCCAACGACGAACGCCTTTCAGCCTGCGGCTTGCCTTCCCCCTTCAACGCCCTGGCGATCAAGGATTTCGATGGCAAGCTTTTGCCACAAGGTCAGAGCGGCGAGATTTGTGTTCGTGGCGACATTGTGATGAAGGGCTATTACAAGCAACCGGACAAAACCGAAGAATCCATCCGCAATGGGTGGCTGCACACAGGCGATATAGGTCACCTGGACGCCCAAGGCTTTTTGCACATCACAGACCGCCAGCGCGACGTGATCATCACCGGCGGCTTCAACGTCTATCCGAGCGAAGTCGAGCAGGTCATCTGGACGCATCCGGCGGTTGTGGATTGCGCGGTCGTGGGCGTGCCCGACGACAAGTGGGGTGAAGCCGTCAAAGCGGTGGTGGAAATCAAGCCAGACGCGCAGGTGACGTCCGAGGAAATCATCGCATTGTGCAAAGAAAAACTGGGTTCAGTCAAAGCACCCAAGACCGTGGATTTCATGAACACCCTGCCCAGAAGCCCGGTAGGCAAGGTGATCAAGAAGGCGTTGCGTGACCGCTATTGGCAAGAAGCGAATCGTCAAATTTGAGCATCAACGCACATGACAAGCGTTTTCAAAACCTAAACAACACTAGGAGACAACCATGATACGAACTGATTCTGCACGCGGACGCGTAGCGTTGGCATTGGCCCATTGCGCGGGCATGGTGGACATGGTGGCCCTGCCGCTGTGGGTTGGTGTGCTGATCCAGCATTACCGCTTTGACCCCCAGCAATCGGGGCTGCTGGTAACGCTGTTCCTTGCCGGGGCAGTGATCGCCAGCTTGTTGATCGCCCCTTTGTTTCACCGTTTGGCTTCAGGCCGCTGGTTGGCCACGGCGGGTCTGGCTGCCGGTGCGGTGGCCTTCTGGTTGCTGGCAGACGCCAAGGAATTCGGCTCCATCGCCATGCTGCATGGACTGGGTGGTTTTGCCATAGGCATCGCGCAGAGCGTGACGCAGGGTACGGTGGCTCGCAGCGCCAACCCACACCGTCTGTACGCCATTTGCGGGATGGCATTGGGCGTGTTTGCACTGTTGTACCTGGGCAGCATGCCGCCGGTCATCGCGAGCATGGGTGGGCCCGTGCTCTTCAAAGTTTTTGCAGCGGTGATGCTGGTGGGGGCTGCCGTCTCTTTGCTGTCTTTCCCGATCCCGAATGAGGCACCAAACGCGGCAGCATCCCTTCACAACACGGGACCTGCGCCAGCAAAAGGGCTGTGGTTCGGCATCGCCGGACTTTGCACCATGAGCGTGGTGCAGGCCATGGCCTTTTCGTTCTTCGAGCGGATGGGGGCTGACAGCGGATTTGGCGTTGAAAAAGTCACTGCCGTGCTGGTCGCCATGGGGGTCTTGAACCTCTTCCCCACGGCTTTGGCTGCATTCCTTGAAAAGCGTTGGTCTGCCCGTAGCGTGCTCATCGGTGGCCCTATTGTTCAAGGGCTCATGGTCGCATCTATCTTCACAGCGACCACCTACCTTCCGTATGCCCTACCTGGGGCCTTGTTCGTGGGCGTGATGCTGTTCACACATGTGTTTGGATTCGGCCTGCTCGCACAGATTGACCCCACCGGCCGCACACTGGCGGGCACACCCGCCATGATGATGACCGGCGCCGCCGTTGGACCCATATTGGGCGGAACCCTGGTCAAGTTTGCAGGCTACCCCGCTGTCGGCATTGCTGGCTTGGTGCTAGGTGGCATCGCAGTCGCTTGCTTCGCACGCCTGCCGCGATGAACAACGACAAGCCCTTTTCTAACACTTAAGAAACTCCACATGCAAACAACACTTTCACTGTCCCGCCGAACTGTACTTGGCGCTGTAGCCACAGCGGGCTTCTCAGGCAATCTTTTGGCGCAAAGCACTCAGCCAGTCAAAATCGTTCTCGGCGTGCCCCCTGGATCAAGCACCGATGTGGTCGCCCGTATTTTGGGTAATGCGTTGGCCAATGCATTAGGGCAGCCGGTGATCATTGACAACAAGCCCGGTGGGTCTGGCTCTATTGCCACATCGGCCTTTTTGGCGGCACCCCATGATGGGCAAACCTTCCTGATGGCTGTGAATGGCTTTTTCACGGAGGCTCCACACACCGTTAAAACCAAGTTCGACGGCCTGAAAGACGCCAAGCCCTTGGTGGAAATTGGGGGGAGCGGGTTGGTACTGGTCGGCAACGCCACATTGCCCCCCAAGAACATGCGTGAACTGGTCGAGTGGGTTCGCACCAACAAGGGCAAGGTGACTTATGCCTCGTACAGTCCCGGTTCACTGTCGCACGTGCTGGGCTTGCTGCTGAACAAGGCTGAAGGTCTGGACATGCTGCATGTGGGCTACAAGGGTTCGCCTCCAGCACTGCAAGATGTGATCGGCGGCCAAGTCCAGTTCATGTTTGATGCGCCACCCTCGTCCTTGCCCCACATCAATGCGGGCAAGTTGCGGGCCTTTGCAGTGACTTCCCCGCAGCGGCTTGCCGTTCTGCCAGAGGTTCCCACGTTGGCAGAGTTGGGCTACAAGGACATGACGCGCACCGTGTGGCTTGGGATGTGGACGACCCCTGATGTACCCGGCGAGATGCAGTCCCGCTTTCGTTCTGCCGTGTTGCAAGTGCTTGCGCAGCCTGACATTCGCCAGCGATTGGCAGAGTTGGGGACTGTCGTCAATGGCTCAAACCCTGCGACCTCAGAGCAGCTGGAGCGAAAGCTAGCAGCTGAGTACGCCGCCATCGGCGAGACGCTGCGGTCCATCAATTACAAGCCCGAATAAGACGTATCGAAAGCTTGCTATGTTTCAAAACAAAGTTGTGGCCATTACCGGTGCTGCATCAGGCATTGGCCGCGCACTGGCCATTGAATTGGCTAGCAGAGGGGCTATCCTGGCGCTGGCAGACATGAATGCTGCAGGCTTGGACGAGACAGTGTCGAAACTCAAGCCAGGAACCCAAGCACAGAGTTACGTGGTGGATGTGTCATCCAAGGACGCTGTTTTTGCGTTTGCCGACAACGTGCAGCGTGACTTCGGTGCTGCGCATTTCATCATCAACAATGCAGGCACTGCGGTGCTTGCCACCGTTGAACATGTTTCTTTGGCAGAAATCGAGAAAGTGCTTTCGATCAACCTTTGGGGTGTGATCTATGGCACCAAGGCTTTTCTGCCCCTCATGTTGAAACAACGCGAAGGGTGCATCGTCAATATCTCCAGCGTGTTTGGCCTGGTGGCCACGCCTTGCTCTGTGGCTTACACCATGTCCAAGTTTGCGGTACGTGGGCTGACTGAAACACTTTGGCAAGAGTTGGAAGGTACCGGTGTTCGCGCAGTTTGTGTTCATCCGGGTGGTATCAACACCAACATCAGCAAAGCACCTGAAGCCCAGTTTGCAGGCGATTTTGAGCGCCGAATGAACGAGGCAAATTTGCGGCAAATGACAACCACACCAGCTAATTGCGCGAGGCAAATTGCCGATGGCCTGGTTCGCGGCAATAACCGCTTGCTTGTAGGCAATGGCGCACGCGCCTTGCACTGGATTTCCCGGTTATTCCCCAACAGCTATGGTGCCGTAATGCGCAAGAAGCTGGGCATTTGAGGTGAATTTGCCGACGTTAAATTTTCAAACGGGCACCCTGCCATTGGCCTGACACCACCAGGCTGTTGACGCAGTCATGCAGCACCACGCGCGCTGCCAACGCCGCCGGTGACAACTCTTCCTCAGACAAGCTGCACAGCACATTGACACGGCACGCGCCTGGGTCAGTGATGCGCATGAGTTGAAAGCGTTGCGCCCCGTCGGCGTACCGACCAATGGCCGCCCAGGGCTGGAGGGTGCTGCCCAGGCCTTGGTCCACCGCAGCCATCAGCATGGAGAGTGAATCGACTTCCAGCACCACATGGGGCTGGAGCTTGGCGCGGGCAAATGCAGTGTCCAGCGTGCTGCGCAAACCGTGGCTGCCCGTGGGCAGGATCAAGGGCTCGTCGCTCAAGTCCTTCATGCGCAGAGTGGTTGGCAAGGGCCGTACACGGGGGTGTCGCGCACA
>CAZHDP010000118.1:0-8689 GCA_964531605.1 uncultured Burkholderiaceae bacterium
AACCGCCGACCACCAACACGCCGTCCATCCACTGGCCTTGCACACAGGTTTCGATGCAGTCGCTGATCACTTCACGCGACACCAGCGAGTACTTCATGCCTTCGGTGCCCATGGCCATGCCGTCAGAGATGGTGGGGGTGCCGAACACCTGGGCATTGCCGCCCGCTTCTTCAATGCCGGCAATGGCCGCGTCAGCCAGCTTTTGCAGGCCGCTGTTGCACGGCGTGATGGTGCTGTGGCCATTGGCCACACCGACCATGGGCTTGACGAAATCACCTTCTTGGTAACCCATCGCGTAGTACATGCTGCGGTTGGGCGCACGGGACTTGCCTTGGGTGATGTTCTGGCTACGGGGGTTCATCATGATGACTTTTTGCTCTGCCATGGGACGGCTCCTGGTGGGTTGTTTGAAAACAGCGCAGAGTATGCGCTCAGCAGTTTTGACTTTCCAATATATTTGTACGTCAATACTCATATGATTGGCGAATGAGTGATCTGATTTCCCCGCCCGTGCGTGCCGCCTTGGGTGCGCGCCACGTTGAGTTGCGGGTGTGGCAGCAATTCCTGGCTGTGGCCGAGCACCTGCACTTTGGGCGTGCTGCGCTCAGCCTGAACATGACGCAGCCGCCTCTGACCCAGGCCATCGCGGGTTTGGAGGCCCATTTGGGCATGCGCCTGTTTGACCGGAACAAGCGCAATGTGAAATTAAGCGCGACAGGCGAGGCGCTGCTCCCGCAGGTGCGTGACCTGTTGTCCCAGTCGGCCTCGCTGCCCGCCCTTGCACGAGCCGCATCGCTCGGCGAGGTGGGGCGCTTGCGCCTCGCGTTCGTGTCTACCGTGGGCTATGACCTGCTGCCGCAATGGGTGCAAGCCTTCCGCGCAGCACACCCAGGCGTGGCGCTGGAGTTGTTTGAAGCGACTGGCGACGTGCAACTGAACATGCTGGCACGGGGGGACATCGACGCTGGCTTCGTGTTGCACTCCCCAGGCGCGGTGCCGTTGGGATTGGCCTACCGCACGATCGCACAAGAGGCCTTGGTGGTGGCCTTGCCAGACCGCCATGGGCTGGCCCAAAGTGCCAGGTTTGATTTGCGCAAGGTTTTGTCTGAGCCGTTGGTCATTTTTCCGCGCCGCATCGCGCCTTCGTTGCACGACCTGGTGCTGGGCGTGTACCACGCACAAGGGGTGCTGCCAGACGTGGCACAAGAGGCCATCCAGATGCAGACCATCGTCAACCTGGTGTCTGCAGGCCTGGGGGTTGCGTGGGTGCCAGAAAGCGTGATGCAGTTTCAGCGCACAGGGGTGATTTACAGGCGGCCTGAGCGCCTGTCTGGCATCGACGTGCCTGCGTGTGAAACCAGTCTGGTCTGGCGTGCGGACAGCGTGCGACCCAGCCTGGACCGGTTTCTCGCCTTTGTGTCCGCCGCTCAGGCAAAACGGTTGGGTTGACCCAGAATCAGCTTGGCCAGCTCATCGAGCAGGTCAGCGGTGACCTCGCTGGCGTGGCAGGTTCGGCTGACCACTTCAAAGCCCCGTGCATTGCTGATGCGAAACGCCACGCTCGCCGTGTCGTGGTCGGCTTTCAGATTGACCGTACCGCGTGTCTCCGTTTGGTAGACAAATTTGATGGCCAAAAGGCTGTTTTTTTCTGGGTGCCGGACCTCTTTGCGCTCGTGTTTGATGCTGCCGAGCGACAAGCGGGATTCCACACGCTGCAAGTCCGGTGGAAAGTTCACGCTGACCTCGGCGTTCACCGGGTCTCCCACCGCTGGCACGATGCGCCACCACATGCCTACGAAGTCGTAGACCTCTTGGTTGCGCAGCATTTTTTTACGCGAATCCAGGCGAAAACTGCGCAGCTGCATCAACGGCCAAGGTGTTTTGCCATCCAAATTCAGTTTGGGGCCCTCGGGCGCAATCACATTGAGCTGCTTGGCCAGGTCGTCCAGATAGAACCAAGCCCGCTTGCAAGCGGCTTCGGTCAGCGCAGTGGCCTCCTCCAGATTGTGTTGCTGAGCGGTTTTCTCACGTTGGAGCGCCGCGGCTTGCGATTTGAGTTGGTTGAGAAAACTCACGGTCGGGTTGGAGGTTGACGGGTCAAGGCGTTAACAGGGGAGTTAACAGAGGTGTTCACCGATTTTAGGGCCCACACCAAGGCACAATCCGATCCATGCTGATACACCCCCAAATCGACCCCGTTGCCCTCCAACTTGGCCCGGTGGCTGTTCATTGGTATGGTTTGACCTACCTGGCCGCGTTTGCCTTTTTCATGCTGCTGGGCTTGCAGCGCCTGAAGCACCAGCCGTATGCCCGCCTCAGTGGGCCGGGCGGGTGGCAACGGCGGGATGTTGAGGACATACTCTTTCTGGGCGTCATGGGCGTCGTGTTGGGGGGGCGCATCGGCTATTGCTTGTTTTACAAGCCAGGCTACTACGCGACGCATCCGTTGGAGATCCTTGCAGTCTGGCAAGGCGGCATGTCGTTCCATGGTGGGTTGTTGGGGGTCATTGCGTCGCAAGTTTGGTTTGCCTACTCGCGCCAGCGCCCTTTTTGGCAGGTGATGGACTTTGTGGCGCCCTGCGTGCCCACGGGGCTGGCTTGCGGTCGGCTTGGTAACTTCATCAACGGCGAACTGTGGGGCCGCGTGAGCGACACGAGCTTGCCCTGGGGCATGGTTTTCCGTGGGGCAGGGGACTTGCCGCGCCATCCCTCTCAGGTGTATCAGTTCCTCTTGGAGGGGCTGTTGCTGTTTGTGTTGTTGTGGTTTTATGCCCGAAAAGAACACAAGCCTGCCCAAGTGTCCGCTGCCTTTTTGCTCGGTTACGGTGTGTTCCGGTTTGTCGCTGAGTTTTTCCGGGAACCTGACGCGCACCTGGGTTTGCTCAGCCTGGGCATGAGCATGGGGCAATGGCTGTGTGTGCCCATGATCTTGGGTGGTGTCGCTTTGTGGGTCTGGGCGCAGCGCCGCCCCGCCTGACTTTTCTCCGGCGTTTTCACGTCACTCAGTGAATACCCTGCTTGCCGGGGTGTTGGTAATTTCTCATAATTATGAAAAATTAACTGAAATTTCAGCCCACCATGCGCCCTGTGTCCAGCTCCTTGCACGACGAAGTCGCCGCGCGCTTGCGTGAGCAGATTTTCAGCGGCGCGCTGCCGCCGGGCAGCTTTGTGGACGAGGCCGCGTTGTGTGAGGCCATGTCCATTTCGCGCACACCCTTGCGCGAGGCCCTGAAGGTGTTGGCCGCCGAAGGCTTGGTGAGGCACGAGCCCCGCCGGGGTTGCTTTGTCAATGAGGTCACCGAGAAAGACCTCGATGATATTTTTCCGGTCATCGCCTTGTTAGAGGGGCGTTGCGCTTTTGAGGCTGCGGCGAATGCCAGCGACGCTGAGATGGCCGCCCTGGCGGTGTTGCATGACCGCCTGCAGCAGTCGGCAGAGGCGGGGCGCATACAAGATTACTACGACGCCAACCTGGCCATCCATGAGGCCATCATCACGCTGGCGGACAACCGGTGGCTGGCCCAAAGCATTGCGGACTTGCGCAAGATACTGCGCCTTGCTCGCTTGCAGCAACTGCACGCGCCGGGGCGTTTGAGCCAATCCTTGAGCGAGCACATGGCGATCTATGCCGCGCTCAAGGCACGAGACAGCGAAGGCGCCGAAGCTGCCATGCGCACCCATTTGACCCGCCAGCGTGTTGCGCTGCGCGAACTTGCCCGCACCATGACATCGAGGTTGAGCGCATGACAAACCAAAGTTGGATCAGTCGCAGTGTGTCCCGTTTGCGGGCCAAGCCACCCGTGGCTGAGAAATCACAAGACAAATCGGCCGCTTCGGCAGCACCTGTCTCCAAAGTTGCTCCTAAAAAAGGAGCGGAAAGTGGCGCCAATGCTGTGGGGGCTGGCGCGGCCACTGCTGCGGCAACGCCTGCTGTGCGCAGCACCGCCGAGCGGCTCAAAGGCACCTTGCGGCAAAAGGGCGAGGCGCTGTCGCCGCGCATGCTCAGGCGCACACTGGACGCGCTGGAGGCCATCATCGACCCCCGCGTGGGCGAGGTCGAAGGAGGGCGACGCGCCAAGGCGGTGGCCGATGCCTACACGGGGGCAACCCCGGCACGCCGCAAGGATTTGTGGCTGCTGATGAGCGAGATGTTTGTGGCCGACCGCAGCCGGGTGGCCAACGCCAAGGCGAAATACGTGGCCGCTTTGGGCACGCCGGACGAGGCGGTAGCCGAGGTGATTTACCGCCGTGCCACGGTGTCACGCCGCCGTCGCCTGCTGCAGCGCTTCAGTGTCTACCCCGAGGGCATCCGCTTTTTGGTGGACATGCGGGCTGAGATACAGCCGCACCTCAAGTCTGACAAGCGCTTGCAGGCCTTGGATGTCGAGATGGAGTACATGTTCTCCACGTGGTTCGATGTCGGCTTTCTGGACTTGCGCCGCATCAGCTGGGATTCGCCGGCCTCACTCATCGAAAAGCTGATCAAATACGAGGCCGTGCACGACATCCGCAGCTGGGCCGATGTGAAAAACCGCTTGGACTCTGACCGCCGTTGCTATGGCTACTTTCACCCCAGGTTGCCCGAAGAGCCCCTGATTTTTGTGGAAGTGGCCTTGGTGGACGACATCGCGTCAGGCATTGAGCCCTTGTTGGACGAGTCTGCGGCCCCGGCTGATTTGAACAAAGCCACCACCGCCATTTTCTACTCCATCAGCAACACCCAGGACGGTCTGCGCGGTGTGAGCTTTGGGGATTCGTTGATCAAACGGGTGGTCGAAACACTCAAAGCAGAATTCCCGAAACTGCGCACGTTTGCCACCCTGTCACCGATCCCTGGCTTCCGCGCCTGGCTGACCAAAAACATCCCTGTGGTGCTTGCCGACATGAGTGAGCGCGAGCGCGCTGAGCTGGGCCGTGCCGTGGGGTTTGAGCCCCCAGCGCCACAGCACTTGCTCTCGGCCATCGACAAGCCCTTGGGCTTGCCTGAGAACTCCGCTGTGCGCGCCTTTTTGATGCGCGCCGCAGCACGGTACCTGGGCAAAGAGATGCAGGGCGGCAAACCTGCTGACCCGGTGGCCCGCTTTCACCTGGGCAACGGCGCGAGGGTCGAGCGCCTCAACTGGGCAGGTGATCCGTCAGCCAAAGGGGTCAAACAGTCTTATGGCCTGATGGTCAATTACCTCTATGACCTCAAGCGCCTGGACAAGCACCTTGCGATGTTTGCTCAGGGTAAAGTGGCGGTATCGTCCCAGATTGAAGACCTGTGGTGAGCCACTTGGGCAAGCTGAGTTTTCCAAAATAACCAGACAGGAGACAACATGATCGGATTGTTCCGCGCCCAGTCCTTGGGCGTTCGCGGGGTGGGGCTCACGCCCGCCTTGCCCTTCATGGCCGCCTTGGCCACGGGTCTGCTGCTGACCGGGCTGGCACAGGCCCGTGTCACGCGCATCGTGATTGACGAGACCAAGCCCTTGGCTGCCAAGGATTCGGGAGGGATCGCATTTGAGCAAATCGCTGGACGCGCATTTGGCGAGTTGGACCCCAAAGCCCCAACCAACGCCCGCATCCAAGACATCGAGTTGGGCAAAGATGCCGACGGCAAAGTGCGCTACGTGGCCACCTTTGTATTGACCAAGCCCGTCAATGCGCGGCAAGCCAGCGGTCTGATGTGGCACGAAGTACCGAACCGGGGCAACGCGCGACCCAACGTGCCGCTGGAGCGTGCCAACGGTGACATCGATCTGACCAGCGCTTGGCAGGGTGATAACGCGGGTTGGACGGCGATCCGCCCCACGGCGGCGGTAGGCGGTCGACACTGGTTGCAGGTACCAGTGGCCAAAGGGCCAAATGGCCAGCCCATCACGGGCGACGTGTTTGGCCGCATCGTGAACCGGTCTGGGGTCAATTCCCAGCCTTTGATCGTGCAAAGCAACCCTGTGCCCTACAAGCCGATGAGTTTGGACACCAAGGCGTCCACATTGGTGTCGCGCCGTGCGGAGTCCACCCGAGGTGAAGTCATTGGCGAAACCGTCATCCCCGCCAGCGATTGGGCCTGGGCCAAGTGTGATGCGAGCAACCCCTTTCCCGGCACGCCCGATGCCACACAGATTTGCTTGAAGGGCGGCTTTGACGCGACCAAGCTGTACCAAGTGGTGTTCAAGGCGGCTGACCCCTACGTGTTGGGCGTGGGCTTTGCTGCTTGGCGCGACGTGGGGGCGTTCTTCAAATCAGCAGCGGCTGACGATGTGGGCACGCCCAACCCTGTGGCCCAAGTGGTGACCCACAGCATTGGTCGCGGCGTGTCGCAGTCAGGTAATTTTTTGCGCGGTTGGCTGCACTTGGGCTTCAACCAAGCCGAATCGGGCCAACAGGGTAAGTTGGTGCACGATGGCGCCTGGCCCGTGATCGCGGGTCGTCGCATCGCGTTGAATTTCCGTTGGGCGCAACCCGATGGCGTGCTGGAGTTGTACCAAGCGGGCAGCGAGGGGCCGCAGTGGTGGTTGCCGCACCCTGACCCGGTGCGTGGCGGCCCGACCGCGGGCATCCTTGACCGGTGCACGGCCACCCAAACTTGCCCCAAGATCGTTGAACACTTTGGCTCTGCCGAAGTGTGGGCGCTCAAGCTCACGCCTGAATGGGTGGGCACCGATGCCAAGGCCGACCTTCCTTTGCCACCCAATGTGCGCCGTTACTACATTGCCAGCTCTAACCATGGTGGCGGGGCAGGGGGCTTTGACACCAGTTTGCCTGGCGTCGGTTTACCTGCCACCGGGGCCATGTGCCCTGGCAATAACTACGGTGTGGGGCTGCTGCCTGCCAACCCGGTGCCGCACACGGAAACGGTGAACGCGCTGCGCGTGCATTTTCGGCAATGGGTGATGCGTGGCGTTGAGCCGCCTGGGAGCCGCTGGCCCACCTTGGCCGCCAAACCGGGTGAGGCCCGTGGCACCTTGGCGGTGGCCAGCAAAGAGGGCATTGGTTTCCCCACCTTGCCGCAGCTCCGGCCCACCATCCCCGAACCCGACTTCATCATGCCAGTGATGGATTACGACTGGGGTCCTGACTTCAACGCAGCAGACGGCTCCGGTGTGGCCTCTAAAGCCCCGCCGCCCATCAAGCAGGTGTTGCCCATGTTCGCGCCGCGTGTCGATGCCGATGGCAACGAGTTGGGTGGCGTGCCCGTTGTGTTGCTGGACGCCCCTTTGGGCACCTACCTGGGCTGGAACGTGACTGCTGGTGGCGCTCGGCCTTTCCATGAAGGCCAGATTTGCGACTACGTCGGCGGCATGATCCCCTTCGCCCGCACAGCCGCTGAGCGCCAAGCCAAAGGCGATCCCCGGCTGTCACTTGAGGAACGCTATGCCACGCACGACGGCTACGTCAGCGCCGTGCGCAAAGCAGCAGACAAAGCCCTGTCGCAAGGCTTTTTGCTTCCAGAGGATGCGGCGGCGTTGATCAAGGCGGCACAAGCCAGCCAGGTTCTGCGCTGACCTGCACTGCATTTTCAAATTGATTTCAGAAAAGGAGACCTGTTCCATGACCACTCATCAACACGCCAACCCCTCCATGTCTGCCTTCACCCCCAGCCGGCGCGATGTGCTGCGCATGGCATCGGTAGGCGCGGCCCTGCCCCTGACAACGCTGCAGGCGCAGAGCACGTGGCCCACCAAACCCGTGACTTTGGTGGTGCCGTTTCCCGCAGGTGGTGGGACCGACGCGTTTGCGCGTCCGTTATCCGGTGTGTTTTCCAAACAAACGGGCAAGCAGCTGATCATTGACAACCGGGGTGGTGCCGGAGGCACTGTGGGCGCCAGCATCGCAGCCAAGGCCACACCTGACGGTTACACCTACTTCATGGGCGCAGTGCACCACGCCATTGCACCCAGCATGTACCCCAAGCTCGATTACGACATCGAAAAGGATTTCATTCCCCTCTCGTTGCTGGCCAACGTGCCGCAAGTCTTGGTGGTGAACCCGAAGAAATTTGCCAGCGCGAACTTTGCGCAGTTCTTGCAGGAGGTGCGCTCCAACCCAGGTCGTTTCAATTACGGCTCTGCGGGCAGCGGCACGTCGCACCATTTGGCGGGCGAGTTGTTCAAGCTGCAGAGCAAGACGTTCATCACCCACATCCCTTACCGTGGGGCCGGGCCTGCCCTGCAAGACTTGATTGGTGGCAACGTCGACATGATGTTCGACGGCCTGGGTTCCAGCGCCACCCACATCAAAGGCGGCCGCATCAAGGCGCTGATGGTGTCAGGCAACAAGCGCAACCCTGCGTTCCCCGATGTGCCTTGTGCGGCAGAGCTGGGTTTGCCCGATTACACCGTGACCACCTGGTACGGCCTGTGGGCGCCCAAGGGCACGCCAGCAGATGCCCAGGCCCGCATCCTGGAAGAGGTCAAAAAGGCCTCGTTGACCGACGAGTTCAAGACCGCATGGGCTAACAACGGCGCAGAGTTTTCGACGATGACGCCGCAGCAATTTGGCAGTTTTGTCAGTGCAGAGGTCAAGCGTTGGGCCACTGTGGTGAAAGCCTCTGGCGCCAAGCTGGACTGAGCGGGCGTGCCCCAGGCGTTTTCGAAGCTATTTTGAATTGGAGTTTGGATTGAAAACCAACAGCAACCTGTTTGCCGCCTTGCGCGCGGCCTTCCCCAAGGACTTGAGCGCCATCGCTGTCGAGACCGATGAC
>CAZHDP010000119.1:0-448 GCA_964531605.1 uncultured Burkholderiaceae bacterium
GTCACAGCCCTGGAAGTCAACACAGCGGCGGTCCCCAAATGAAAACGCCCCCTGAAAAGGGGGCGCCAGCAAGATACTGCATCAAAGCAACCCAGCCCTCACCCCACCGGTGAGCACGGCAACGTTGCCCAGACAGCAAAGCCTCCTCAGCGGCGAACGCTGGGGGTGTGGCTGCGGCCTTCGATGTGGCGGAAGTTGATGCGGCCTTTGGTGAGGTCGTAGGGTGACAACTCCAACTGCACACGGTCGCCCGCCAAAATGCGGATGTGGTGCTTGCGCATGCGACCTGCCGTGTAGGCGATCAGCACGTGGCCGTTTTCCAGCGTGACGCGGAAGCGCGAATCAGGCAGCACTTCGGACACGACGCCACTCATCTCGATCAGTTCTTCTTTAGCCATGTTTGCTTTCGTAGGTATGTTGAGAGTTTGACCTGGCGTGCGGCTTCACT
>CAZHDP010000119.1:458-8587 GCA_964531605.1 uncultured Burkholderiaceae bacterium
GGCTTCACTGGGGAATGGCACACCGGGGCTGGCTGGACTGGTGCACCCAGATCAAGCCTTGGGCATGGGCGTAGCTGTGCGCTGCGCTTTCGGATTCAAATTGAGGAATGAAGCGCATCACGCGGTCAGTTGATGCACTGCCGTGCCCGCTGCGAATGGACACGCTGGCACTGTAAGCGCCATCGTCGAGGCGCTTGGAGAGTGCGGAAACACGGTACTTGCCGATAGAAATAGAGTTGTTATTTGAAATCAAGGAAACATTAGGCCACGCATGCGCGGCAAGGGAACAATAGGGCACGCCCGTGTGCCAAGGGCCTGGCAGGTTCCTCTGATCCAGCCTCACGGCGATGATCGCCACGGGCTGTGGTCCTGGGGTGCTACAGCAGCGACACCAACAGGAACAGGGGGAACTTCAGGTTCATCAGAGCCGCCCGTAGGGGTCAACTCACGCGATGACTGGGCTTGACTTGGGGCTCTGCTGCCGAGAACCTGTTTCACACAAGGCGAAACTGAAGCAATGGATAACGAAATCGCGATTCCTGTATTCTACCATCGAGATACCAAGTTGAGGAGGGCTGATGGCCTGTGAGCGACTTTATGAGACAGAATGAGGGCGCACTTTTGCCACGATCTCAGGCCATGACACCCCACCCTACCCCCACACCGCGGTTGAACCGCTTTCCCGGACACATCACCGACGTGAAAGGCCTGGAGGTTGGGCATTTCACATCTCAACAACGCCCCACCGGGTGTACCGTGGTTCTGGCCAAGCAAGGTGCGGTCGGCGGTGTCGATGTGCGCGGTGCGGCGCCCGGCACGCGAGAAACTGACCTGTTGGATCCATGCAATCTGGTCGACCAAGTACACGCGGTGATGCTCAGCGGTGGCAGCGCCTTTGGGCTGGACGCGGCGAGCGGCGCCATGCAGTGGTTAGACCAGCACCAGATTGGCTTTGACGTGAAAGTGGCCCGCGTGCCCATCGTGTCAGCTGCGGTGTTGTTTGACCTGCTGGTGGGTGATGCCTCGATAAGACCGGATCAGTCGGCAGGCTTTGCCGCTTGCGAAGCTGCGAGCAGTGCCCCCCCTGCTGAGGGCAATGTTGGCGCAGGCGCAGGCGCGACCGTTGGGAAAGTGTTTGGCGTAGACCGTGCCATGAAGGGCGGCATTGGTTCAGCGTCCATCACCGTCGACGGCGTGACCGTCGCCGCGTTGATCGCCTGCAATGCGTTGGGCGACATTGTGAACCCAGACACCGCACAAGTGATGGCGGGCGCTCGCGTGGGCCCCGACAGCACAGCGTTGTTGAACATCCGACAAGCTTTGCTGCAAGGCCAGACCAGCGCGTCAATCTTGCCAGGCACCAACACCACGATCGGTGTTGTGGCCACCGATGCGGTGTTGACCAAGCCACAAGCCAAACGGCTGGCGCTGACCGCCCATGATGGCTTGGCACGCAGCATCAACCCAGTGCACACCATCAGCGATGGCGACACCCTCTTCGCACTGGGCACTGGGGCATCTGGAAAAACACTGAGCATGATGACTTTAGGGTGTATGGCCGCAGAGGTCACAGCCCGAGCAGTGGTCAATGCCGTGTTGGCTGCAAAGGGCCTGCGCGATGGCCACCTCTGCCTGCCGGGTTTGGCTGACAGCCCATGACACCTGGCGGAGCAAACATGTTGCGCAACATGACCCACACCATCCAATATTCTTTGGTTTCGGTGAAAGCGATGCTCATGTCAGCGGGGCCATTGGCCATGCTGGCAGTCGCGATGGTGGTCATGGCATTTTGGTGGTTGAACCCCAACCCGCCCAAGCAAGTGACCTTGGCCACCGGGCCTGCACAAAGCGCATACGACGAATTTGGCAAGCGTTATGCCGCCAAACTTCAAGGTTCAGGGGTCGAGGTCAAACTCCTGCCCAGTGAGGGTTCGTCGCACAACCTGGCCCTGCTTCGAGAAGGTAAAGCGGACTTGGCCTTCGTGCAGGGCGGCAGCCTTGAGGCCAACACCGCAGAAGACTACAGCCTGGAATCGTTGGGCAGCTTATTTCTGGAGCCGGTATGGCTGTTTTACCGCGAAACGTCCGCCAGACGGGTGCTGCGCAACAACCCGAGTGGCCGCTTGGACCACCTGAGTCAACTCAAAGGCATGAAATTGAACGTGGGCTCCACCGGCAGCGGCGTGCCCACACTCATGGGCAAACTGCTTGACCTGAACCGCGTAGATGTGAAGACCATCACACTGAGCACCTTGGGCCAAACGCCAGCGGTGGTCGCATTCTTGAACGGAGAACTCGACGCCCTCGTGTTCGTGTCAGCACCAGAGTCACCGATGGTTCAGATGCTGTTGCAAACGCCTGGCGTGCGCCTCCTTGACTTTCCGCAGAGCGAGGCCTATTCACGCCGCTTTGAGTTTTTGACCCCCGTGGTGCTGCCCAGAGGGGTTGTGGATTTTGCGGCAAACGTGCCTGCCCAAAACATGCGCTTGGTGGCCAGCACCACCACGTTACTCGCCCAAGAGGACACACACCCCGCCATCTTGCACTTGTTCTCGTCTGCGGCCAAAAATCTGCACGGTGGTGCCGGTTGGTTCAATCGGGCGCGCGACTTCCCCAAAGTGTCGGTGGGGGACTTTCCCATGGCGCCAGAGGCCGAGCGTTACATCACCAACGGTGCGACGCTGTTGCACCGACACCTGAGTTTCTGGTTGGCCAACCTGATCGAGCGGATGTGGTTGGCGCTGGGCATCATCTTGGCCGTGTTGATTCCGCTGAGCAAGATCGTGCCTCCGCTGTACCAGTTCAGAATTCGGTCCAAAGTATTCAAGTGGTACGCCAAATTGCGCGAGATTGAGCATCAACTGGCGCTGCACCCTGAGGACAAGAACCAACTCCTGGAGGAGCTCAATGGTTTGGAAAAAGTGGTGACCCAGATCACGGTGCCGCTGTCGTACACAGACGAACAGTATTCGTTGCTGGCCAACATCGGGTTGGTTCGCAAAAAACTCATCAGGAATTGACATGACTCGCATTTTGGAAGGCGTTCGCGTCCTGGAATTGGGACAGGTTCTCGCGGGCCCGTTTGCGGGGGCCATCTTGGCGGACATGGGTGCACAGGTCATCAAGCTTGAGCGGGTTGACGGCGGCGACGACGCGCGCCGCATGGGTCTGGCGTTCAGGCACGGTGATGCGTTGAACTTTCACGTGTTCAACCGTGGCAAGCAGTCGGTCGCCCTGGACCTGAAGTCACCGGAGGGCAAGACCGCTTTCGAAAACTTGGCAGCGCAAGCCGACATCTTCATTCACAACCTCAGGCCTGGCGTACCACAGCAATTGGGCATCGACGGTGCATCGCTGTGTGAACGCCATCCTCGCTTGATTTGTTGTGAAATTTCGGCCTTCGGGCACCTGGGTCCCATGGCCATGCAACCTGGCTATGAGCCGTTGATACAGGCCTTCAGCGGTTTGTCCAGCACCAACGGTGGCCCTGAAGACCCCCCCTTGCGCAGTGGCGCATCGGTGTGCGATCAAGGCACGGGCATGTGGGCGGTGATCGGCGCACTGGGCATGCTGCAACGACGTCACCTCACCGGCAAGGGCGGCGTCGTGAGCGCGTCTCTGCTTGAAACAGCCTTGGTGTGGAACGCACAAAAGGCCGATGCCCACGCCAACTCAGGTCAGATGCCGCCCAGGCACCGCTCCGGGCACCCCGGTTTTGTGCCCTATGAAGCGTTTGAAACAGCCGATGGCCCTTTGCTGATCTGTTGCGGCAATGACAGGTTGTTTGCCAAACTGGCCGTGGAATTGGGTCGCCCTGACTGGCTGGCTGATGCGCGTTTTGACACCAACTGGGCCAGGCTGAAACACAAAGACGAACTGCTGCTTCAACTCATCCCGCTGTTGAAACAACAAGGGCGCGCGGCATGGACTGCACGCTTCAACGCCATCGGTGTACCCTGCGCGCCTATCAACACCATCCCCGAAGCGTTGGCAGACCCACAAGTACAAGCGCTGGGTTTGCTGCAAGAAGTGCCAGGGGAAGATTTTCGGTTGACCGGTTTGCCGCTCTCATTCGATGGGACTCGCCCAGCGTTTCAATCCAGAGCCCCTCGATTGGGCGAGCACAACGGAGCACATGTCAAGTCGGAAAAAGCACCCGCTGACAGACCCTGAGATTGACCCTGAGATCGTCTGGGGTTTCGACTTGTCGATCGCAGGCGTTCCTCACCATAATGACTCCCAAAAAGGGAGGCGGTGTGCACCAAGTGGCGCACCGAAAAAAACATGGTGAACACACCCGTATTGCATCTTTGGCGTTCTTGCCAACGTGACACCCGCCAACGCGCGTTGTGGTGTCACTTCTCTGAGCCCCTCATCCCCATCCCCTCTCGCATCGGTTTGGCGCTTGCTGCCACCACTGCGCGTCGGTTTCGGGCGCGGTTGAACCGCTTGCATCCTGAAAGCTGAACCTCTCTGACTGTGCCCGTCCTCGGGAAAGGAGTCGGCTTGGCCACTGGGCGTTGCCTTCCACAGGAATGACGTTTCAACTTACAAGGGATCAATGATATGTACACCATCAACAGTGTCACCACGCTGGACAGTCGAGCGACTGGCCACGTTGTCATCGCAGGCTCGCACGGGGGCACCATTGCGGGCTGGTATGCAGCCAAAGCACAAGTCAAAGCCGTTATCTTGAACGATGCGGGGGTGGGCAAAGACCACTCTGGCGTCTCTGGCCTGGACTACCTCGAAAAATATGGGATCGCTGCAGCCACCGTCCACCGACATGAAGCATTGATTGGCAATGCAGGCGCGATGCTGCGTGCTCACATCAGCCATGCCAACTATGTGGCCCGCAACTGTGGCGTGTATGTGGGAGAAAAGTGTGAAGCCGCTGCGAAGAAGCTGATGCAGGCGCCTGCAGCACTGCCCTGCATGCCAGACGAAGACACCCCATCTCGCCACAGCTTGGCAAAGGGTGTTGTGGGCTGCGATTCGTATGGCTTCATTGAACAGCGGGACAGTCAACACATCATTGTGTGCGGTTCTCACTCTGCACTGCACACCGCGCCGGAGATGGCATTGCCATTCCCGTGCCGAGCTGCCTTTTTCCACGATGCAGCGGCCCACGGAGACGCAGAGGGTCTGGCCAGAATCTCGGCGATTGACGCGCGCAGCATAGCCGCGTTTGCGGTCGACTATCGGTCGGCACGCATAGGTGATGCAAGGTCGATGTACGACAGTGGGGTTGTCTCGTTTTGCAACCGAACGGGAGCAGCACTGGGCGTCGCGCCGATGATGACCGTGCAAGCGGCCATTCAGATCCTGCAAGCGAAGCGCCAAGGAGGTGTCCAATGAGCGCCATTGTTCACACCCTGATGCCTGTGGTGGTGATTCCGTTGTTGGGCTATGTCTATTCGCGCAACAAAACGCTTCCGCTGGCGGAGATTGCCAAAATCAACAACACCTTGCTGTTGCCATGCCTGATCTTTTACTCGATGGTCAGTCGCCAATACAACGTCTTCAACGACCTTTACCTGTTGGTGGCAACCACACTGGTGGTGATGTTATCGGGTGTGTTGGCCTGGGGGGCTTCAACACTTTGGGGCGTCAAAAACGATACCCTGATGCCGTCGATGATGTTCAACAATTGCGGGAACATCGGCATCCCGTTGGCAATGGGCATTTCCAAAGACCTGGGTGATGCGGCGGTGCTGATTTTCATTGTGACCAATCTGTTGTTTTCTACCTTGGGCATCATGATCATCCATCAAACCAACGACCTCCGTAAGTTAGTGTCCACGCCGGTGTTCATGGCCACTGTGGGTGGACTGGTGGTGTCGCAACTGGACGTTCCAGCACTGACGGTGGTGTTTCAAACCATCCACATCTGCGGATCGGCCTCGCCATTTTTGATGCTGTTCTGTCTGGGCATCACGATGCGATTGCTGCGAACGGATGACGTGAAATTTGGTGTCTGGGGCGGTGGGGTGATCAGACCCATGATTGGCCTGATCGCCACAGCAGCTGTGCTGGCGTTGCCCATTCCGTTGACCGCCGACCAGCAGCGCTTGTTTCTGGTTTTTGCATTGCTGCCACCTGCTTTGCTGAATTTTCAGATGGCCTCACCCACAAGTGCCCCCAGGGTCTCTGGCATGGTGTTTTTCGGCACCCTGCTGAGCATGGCCTACATCGCGGCGGCACTGCCGGTGGTATTTACCCGTGTGACATGACGTCTGAGTGACCCTTGACTGCGCTGAACGAGCGCAGCGACAACACTTGCCTACTGACCTGCAATCCGGGTCGGTAGGCAGGTCCGTCACCCCGTAAAATCTGACACATTCCCTGCGCACACCGCCTGCCTCAAGTGAGCAGGGCCTTGCCAAGATTGAACGCAACATGTCTGAACCCCTGAACACCCCCATTGACCAACCCGGCCTCAACAGCCTGTCCAAATCATTTGAACCCGCTGCGCTTGAGGCGCATTGGGGGCCCGAATGGGAACGCCGTGGCTACGCCACCGCAGGCTTCCGTGGCACACAGGCAGCCCAAGCAGAGGCCCCATCGTTCGCCGTGCAACTGCCCCCGCCCAATGTGACAGGAACCTTGCACATGGGGCACGCGTTCAACCAGACCATCATGGACAGCCTGACGCGTTACCACCGCATGGCAGGCTTCAACACACTGTGGGTGCCCGGCACCGACCATGCGGGCATTGCCACGCAAATTGTGGTGGAGCGTCAACTGCAGGGCGAAGGCAAAACGCGTTACGACCTGGGGCGCAAAAACTTTGTGTCCCGCGTGTGGGAATGGAAGGAACAGTCGGGCAACACCATCACCGGTCAAATGCGCCGCATGGGTGCCAGCGTGGATTGGACGCATGAGTACTTCACGATGGACCCCAAGTTGTCCACGGTGGTCACGGAAACGTTCGTCAAGCTGTACCAACAAGGCCTGATCTACCGTGGCAAACGCCTGGTCAACTGGGACCCGGTGTTGAAATCAGCCGTGAGTGACTTGGAGGTGGAAAGCACTGAAGCGGAAGGCCACATGTGGCACATCCGCTACCCGCTGGCTGACGGTTCTGCCACCATCGTCGTGGCCACCACACGACCAGAAACCATGCTGGGCGACACCGCGGTGATGGTTCACCCCGAGGACGAGCGCTACGCCGCCATGGTCGGTAAACAAGTCAAATTGCCATTGACTGGCCGCTTGGTGCCTGTGATCGCCGATGCGCATGTCGACAAGGACTTTGGCACTGGCGTGGTCAAGGTCACGCCAGCGCATGATTTCAATGACTACCAAGTGGGTCTGCGCCATCAGTTACCCATGATCACCATCTTCACCTTGGACGCCAAGGTGAACGAGGAAGGCCCTGCTGCCTACCAAGGGCTGGACCGCTTCGAAGCGCGCAAACGCATCGTGGCCGATTTGGATGCCTTGGGGTTGTTGGTCGAGACCAAAAAGCACAAACTGATGCTGCCCCTGTGCGCCCGCACCGGCCAAGTCGTTGAGCCCATGCTGACCGACCAATGGTTTGTGGCCATGAGCAAGGTCAGCGACAGTGACCCCACGGGCAAGAGCATCGCGCAAAAGGCAATTGACGCCGTGCAATCCGGCGCCGTGCGTTTTGTGCCCGAGCAGTGGGTCAACACCTACAACCAGTGGATGAACAACATCCAAGACTGGTGTATCAGCCGTCAGCTGTGGTGGGGCCATCAAATCCCTGCGTGGTACGACGAAGACGGCAAGGTCTACGTGGCCCGTGACGAGGCCGAAGCGCAAGCGCAAGCCCCCGGCAAGACACTGACACGCGATGAAGACGTGCTCGACACCTGGTACAGCTCTGCCCTGGTGCCCTTCTCGACCTTGGGTTGGCCAGAGAAAACCCAAGACATGGACCTCTACCTGCCCAGCAGCGTGCTGGTCACCGGGCACGACATCATCTTCTTCTGGGTTGCGCGCATGATCATGATGACATCGCACTTCACTGGTCAGGTGCCGTTCAAGCACGTGTACATCCACGGCCTGGTGCTCGATGCCCAGGGCAAGAAGATGAGCAAATCCGAAGGCAATCTGCTGGACCCGGTCGACCTCATCGACGGCATCGCGCTCGAGCCTAAGCT
>CAZHDP010000120.1:0-8585 GCA_964531605.1 uncultured Burkholderiaceae bacterium
GCGTCTACGACAAACGGGTCGCCCAGGAACTGCCCCTGCTGCGTGCCTATGTGCATCGCGCCAACATCCCGATGGAGTGAAGACCATGTCCCTGCTTGAATTGAGTGCTGTTGAGCTGCGCCGCCAGATGGGTGAAAAAGAAATTTCACCGGTAGAGCTGATGCAGGCCTGTATCACCCAGATCAACACCTACAACCCTGCCGTCAACGCGATCTGTGCGACCGACTTTGAACGCGCACTGGCCACGGCCCGTGCGGCAGAGGACAAGGTCATGCGTGGCGAACCCCTGCCCGCGCTGCATGGCTTGCCACTGGGCGTGAAAGACCTGCAGGCTACGGCTGGACTGTTGACCACCAGTGGCAACGTTCGTCTGCGCGGACACGTGCCCGACAGGGACGCGTCCTATGTTGCACGCATGCGTGAGGCGGGGGCCATCGTCACGGCCAAAACCAACACGCCGGACATGGGTGCCGGGGCCAACAGCCGCAACCCGGTCTGGGGCGCCACGGGCAATCCATTCAACCCGTCGCTCAACGCCGGTGGGTCTTCAGGGGGCTCGGCGGCGGCGCTGGCCTGCGACATGTTCCCGTTGTGCACTGGCTCAGACACGGGTGGCTCACTGCGCATTCCGGCGGCGCTGTGCGGGATAGTGGGTTTGCGGCCCTCACCCGGGTTGGTGGCCAACGACATGCGCCCACTGGGTTGGTCGGCCATTTCAGTATTAGGCCCCATGGGTCGCAGCGTGGACGACACCGCCTTCATGATGCAAGCCAGTGTCGGCCCTCACCCGATGGACCCCTTGAGTTTAGGCGTGCAACATGAACCATTTTGGCCTGTGCGTCCCGCCAACCTGCGGCAGTTGCGTGTCGCTTACACAGAAGACTTTGGCGCCTGCGCTGTGGACCCCATGATCCGCCGTACCTTCCGAGATCGCATCCAGGCGTTGTCGCGAGAGGTCGCGGTGTGCGAGCCTCTTCAATGGGACTTGAACGATGGTCACCGCTGCTTTGATGTGATCCGTGCCGAGAGTTTCTTCGCCGCCTTTGAAGAGGTGTACCGCACCGAGCCCGACACGCTGGGGCCGAATGTACGCGCCAATGTAGAAATGGCGGCCAACATTCGCTTGGCCGATCGTGCTTGGGCACACCTGGTGCAGACGCGCATCAACCGGCAATTCCAAACATCGTTTGAGCAGTACGATCTGATCTTGGCACCGGTCACGCCGCTGTCGCCGTTCCCATGGACATCGCTGTACGCCGAGGTTGTGGATGGACAAGCGCAGCGCAACTACTACGAGTGGTTGAGCCTGACCTACTTGGTGACACTGGCAACCCATCCGGCGCTGTCATTGCCTTGCGGCACAGACGAAGCTGGCATGCCTTTTGGCCTTCAAATGATCGGGCCTCTGCACCGCGATGCACGCCTGTTGGGCATGGCCTCAGCGCTGGAGCAGTGGGGTGAAACGCAAGCCGGTTGGGGCAGGCCGAGGCCTGACATGGCAAAGCTGGCCACACCACGGCCTGACCTCAGAAGCATCGTCACACATCCACCGTTGTTCACGGCAAGCGCGTCGATCGATGCACGCAACGCTGTCTGAGTCGCCATGAGTTCATCCATCCTCGTTTTGGGTGCCGGCATGGTGGGCACCTGCACAGCCCTGCACCTGCAGCAGCGGGGTTTTGACGTGACACTGATCGACCGTCGCGCACCTGGTCTTGAAACGTCGTTCGGCAACGCCGGCGTGATCCAAAATGAAGCGATGGAACCCTACGCCTTTCCGCGGCAGGCAGGTTTCGTGCTGAATGCCGCGCTGGGGCGTGGTGCAGACGTCCACTGGCACGCCCGCGGTTTGTGGCAAATGGCGGGTGCACTGTTGCGGTACTTCAAACACTCGCACCCGCAATCTCACGCCCGTGCCACCGAGTGCTACAGCCGTCTTATCACTCACGTCGCAGAAGAGCATGCCCAGCTGATCACCGCCGCTGGCGCTGAGGACTTGGTGCAACGAAAAGGTTTTCGGTTCATTTTTCGCACAGCCAAAGCGCTTGACGCCGCCGTGCAATCGGCAGAGCGACTTCATGCCCATTTTGGCGTGCGCTTCCATGCCGACACCACAGCCGAGTTGGCTCAGGCCGAGCCCGCTTTGCGCCTGCCGTTGGCGGGTGCCGTGCATTGGCTAGATCCCTGGGCCACCAGCGACCCAGGCGCGCTGGTGAGGCGCTACGCCGATCTGTTTGTGGCGCGTGGCGGTCAAGTGCTGGTGGGTGATGCGGCCAGTTTGCAGCCCCAAGGTGCGGGATGGTCGGTGCAAACCACGCAAGGCCGCACACAAGCCCAGCAAGCGGTGTTGGCGCTGGGCCCTTGGGCTGATGGTGCCATCCGCCAGCTGGGTTACCGTTTTCCGCTGTTCATCAAACGCGGTTACCACCAGCACTATGCCAGCCCTGCGGTGTTGAACCTGCCCCTGCTGGACGCCGAACGTGGCTATGTACTGGCCCCCATGCGTCGCGGCTTGCGACTGACCACGGGCGCAGAATTCGCCCCCATTGACGCCCCACCCACACCTGTGCAATTGGCCCAAACCGATGCCATCGCACGCCAACTGCTGGACTTGGGCTCAGCCTTGCCTGAAGCACCCTGGCTCGGGGCACGCCCCTGCACCGCCGACATGCTGCCGGTGATGGGCCCAGCACCACGGCACAAAGGCTTGTGGTTCAATTTTGGGCATGCCCACCAGGGGTTCACGCTTGGGCCGGTGGCTGGACGCCTGTTGGCCGAGATGGTGCAGGGCCAACGCACCTGGATCGACCCAACGCCTTACCTGCCAGCGCGCTTCACCTGAGTTGGGTTGCCGCACACATCAACGGCTGTTGCCGTCTTTGCGTAGGACCGGCACCTGCAGCGCGTTGCGGCGAACCTGCCCTGCCCGTCCAGCCTTAGACCAGTCATAGACCTGACCGTCAGGTGTCTTGCCATCGACCACGGCCGTCACACCCACTTTGCCCACCATGTCCGAGAGCTCTGACGACAAGGTCACGTGCGATACCCCGGCGCATTGCCTGAGACGCTCGCATTCAGCCAACGCAAGACTGAGTTGTTTGTCCGTGAAGCTCACGCCGTGCGGCGTGTACACCCTGACGTCGCCTTCAGCGCTGCTGTGGGACACTTCGTTTTGCAAGTAAAAAACAACGATGCTCAATGCCGCTCCTCAGGTTGCACTGATTCTAGGAGGACAAGGCAAGCGAGACGAATCGACTGAAAGGAGCCCCCGATGCAACGCTGCCCCTGGTGCGAAGGCTTTGACCTGTACCGCGAGTACCACGACACAGAATGGGGCGTCCCCCAGCGGGATGATTTGGCCCTGTTTGAACTGCTGAACCTCGAAGGTGCACAAGCCGGATTGTCCTGGGCTACCGTACTCAAAAAGCGCGAGAGCTACCGCATCGCGTTCGACCATTTCGACCCCGTCAAGATCGCACAGTATGACGATCGCAAGGTCGCAGAGCTGTTGGCCAACCCCGGCATCATCCGCAACCGATTGAAGGTCGCTGCCACCATCACCAACGCCAAAGCTTATCTGGCCCTTGCGCAAAATGGCCAGAGGTTCAGTGATTTCGTTTGGCAATTCGTCCAGGGACACCCTGTGCAACACCAGCGCAAAACCTTGGGCGAAGTACCTGGTAAAACCGAGGTCTCTGATGCGATGAGCAAAGCCTTGCAAAAAGCAGGGTTCAAGTTTGTCGGCTCGACGATTTGTTACGCGTTCATGCAGGCGTCTGGCATGGTCAACGACCACCTCATCAGCTGTCCCAGCCACGCTACCGTTCGCCAGTAAAAACCCTGGGCGTGCGGTGCCCAAAATTGATAGTCCAGCGGCGCGAATGTGCCTAGCATCGGGGCCATGATGAAAGCCGTTGGATGAACCGCCGCATTGCCGTCTTGTTGACCAACAACGACGATTCCGCGTTCGCGTCACACTTTCCCAATGACGGACAAAAGGTCATTGACCTGTTGCGGCCTTTGCGACCCCACTGGCAGTGGCAGGTCCTGGATGTGACCCAAGGGGACATCCTCTCGAACGGATCACAAGCTGCACAGGCCGCCCTGTGGGATGCCTTTGTCATCACCGGAAGCCCCGCCTCGGTCAACGATGCCACCCTGCCATGGCTTGCCGACTTGTTGGACTTCATCCGGTCGCTCCATGCTGCACAAAAACCAACCATTGGCCTGTGCTTCGGACACCAGGCCATCGCCAAGGCCTTGGGCGGCACCGTGGAGCGCCCTGGGCACTGGGGGCTGGGCACCGCACCGACCCATTGGCACACCACCACGCCCTGGATGCAACCGGCACGCCCAACCACGGTGCTGATGGCGGCCCACAACGAACAAGTGACCCAGCTGCCCGACAACGCCGTCTCCTTGGGTGGCAGTGAGGCCTGTCCGAATGGGTCCATGTGGGTCAGCCCTCACCTTTGGACCACCCAGTACCACCCGGAGATGTCCTCTACCTTCATGCAAGCCTTGTTGATGCACTTGCAAGACCAACTCGATCCACACACCTTGGCTCAAGCCCATGCCAGCGCAGGGGCCAAGACCGACGCACCGCTGTTTGGTCAGTGGATGGTGCAGTTTTTTGACGCTTGTTTTGAAAGTCAACCATGACGGTCTGGACGCCCCAAGATGATGGCCATGCGGACCTGTCTGACCACGACAGCTTTGTGAATGGTGCCCCCCACAACACGTTCAAACGCCTGCGTGACGATGACCCCATGGCATGGTGTGACTGGGCAGACGGCAAAGGGTTTTGGTCTGTCACCCGCCACGCTGACATTCTGGAACTCAACCGCAATTTCCAGCGACTGAGTTCAGCCCAAGGCATTCGAATGGAGGACCAAACCCAGGAGGAATACTTGGCTCGGCGCACCTTCCAGGAAACCGATCCACCCGAGCACACGCGCACACGCATGTTGGTCGCCAAGGCGTTTTCCAAGCCCATGATGGCGCTGTACGAAGACCAAATCAGACAACTGTGCCGCGACATTCTGGACCAGGCGCTTGCACATCAGGCGTTCGATGCCATCCCCCACATTGCCCGACAGTTGCCCATGCGCATGCTGGGCCGAATTGCAGGCCTGCCCGATGAAGACCTGGATTGGTTGGTGGACAAAGGGGATGCCTTGATGGGCAACACCGACAGCGATTTCACCACCCATGTGGTCGACAAAATGGACACCGAGGCCTATCGCCTCATGCCCTTCAGGTCACCCGCAGGTGCAGACCTGTACCAGTATGCTGCGCAGTTGATGGCGCGCAAAAAGGAAGCTGGCGACACCAGCGGTGTGTTGCACCTGATCTGCCAACCCGATGCACAAGGCCAGGTCATCAGCAATTCCGATTTCAGCAACTTTTTTTGCCTGATGGTGGCCGCTGGCAACGACACGACCCGCTACTCCATTGCGGCAGCGTTGCATGCACTGGCGAACCAGCCTGGCCTCATGGAAACACTGCAATCCCTTGAAGGTGATGTTGCTTGGGAAGGCGTGGCTGACGAATTCATCCGTTGGGCATCCCCGGCCACCCACTTCAGACGTACCGCCACGGAGGATTTCGAATGCCATGGCAAGCGCGTTCGTGAAGGGGACAAAGTGTTGTTGTGGTTCATCTCTGGCAACCGCGACGAACGGGCATTTGAGAACCCTTTCCAAGTCAATTTGCACCGAGGGGTGAATCGACACCTCTCTTTTGGTCAAGGCGGTGCCCACACTTGCCTGGGCATGTGGCTGGCACGGCTGGAGGTCAGGGTATTGCTGCAAGAGCTCATCCAACGCGTCAAACGCATTGAACAAACCGGGCCACATGCGTTTTTGCGTTCCAACTTCGTCTCGGGCATCAAACGCCTGCCGGTGCGCATGCACCTCAAGTGAGGAATCTCCCCATGAACACGTCAGTTCAAGACCGCTTGCGCATCCTGTTTTGCGACCACCTGGCCATTGCACGCGGCAAATATGTGCCCCTTAAAGCAACATCGGGCGGCGCCAGATTTTGCCGCGGCACCTTCGGTGTGACCTACGAGAAAGAACTCATTCCCGCGCCAGGCGCCATGGTCATGGAAGGCCTGCCAGACATGGAGGCCGTGTACACCGCAGAAGACATCCGCCCTGGCTGGCAGCCCTACACACAGGTGGCGGTGGGCGACCTCAAGGCCAATGACGGGTCACCGCTGCCCATGTGCGGTCGCAGCGCTCTGAAACGCGCGGTGGCCGATTGGCAGGCCCTGGGCTATGCCCCCATGGTGGGCATCGAACTTGAAGCCTTTGCCTTTCAGATCGAGGCGGATGGGTCACTCAAACCGTACGACACCCCAGCCGCCCACGTTTACGCCACAGGCCCTTTCGCTGACCCCCGAGGCTTCACCGATGCCATCT
Organism: uncultured Burkholderiaceae bacterium; assembly: GCA_964531605.1. Lineage (GTDB taxonomy): Bacteria > Pseudomonadota > Gammaproteobacteria > Burkholderiales > Burkholderiaceae_C > Defluviibacillus. Next base: position 6,426 of record CAZHDP010000120.1, read on the forward strand.
GGGAAAAAGCCTGCGCCGCAGGGTTTCGCATCGACAGCCTCAACACCGAGTACGACTCGCCGCAATTCGAGTTCACGCTCACCTACGACCATGCCGTGAAGGCGGTAGACGACATTTTTCTGTTCAGGCTGCTGGCGCGAGAGGTGGCCTTCCAGCACGGCATCGTGCTGACCTTCATGCCCAAGCCCATCCTCAGCGTGGGCGGCAGCGGTGTGCACATCAACTTCAGTTTGCGCGATGCCCAAGGACAAAATGCCATTTCGGGGGGGCATGACGCCAGCCGCTTCAACGCGCTGACCCTGGGTTGCACGGCCGGACTGATGCACCACCACAAAGCGCTGGCAGGGCTGCTGGCACCTTGTGCGAACTCCTACCAACGGCTGCAACCGGCCTCACTGTCAGGCTTTTGGCAAAACTGGGCCGTGGACCACCGCGGCGTCACCGTGCGCTTGTCTGCTGAGGCGGGCCCTGGCGCACGCATCGAGCATCGCATGGGCGATGCCGCAGCCAACCCGTATACGCATACTGCCGCGGTGTTGCAAGCAGCCCGTCTGGGCGTGGTCAACCAGTACGCATTGCAAGCGGCCGAAACCGGAGACTGCCTTGAAAACAAGGATGCCACCGACAGCGTGAATGCCACTCTGGCGGGTGCCTTGGATGACCTTGAAGCCGATACCGCCTTGACCCAAGCCCTGGGGGCAGGCTTGGTCGCCAACCACTTGGGCATCAAACGGCACGAAGCGCAGCGCACGGCACTGCTGGAAGGCGACGCCTTGCGTGACCATTACATCCGTTTCATCTGAACAGCAAAGAAGACGACCATGCCACAAGTTCACTGGATCTTGCCCAACGGTGACCGCATCAGCGACAACATCCTCGAAGGCAGCAACCTCATGGATGCCGCACAACTCAACGGCGTGCCGGGGGTTGAGGGTGAATGCGGTGGCTGCTTGTCGTGCGCAACTTGCCACGTCTTGGTCGATGAAGCCTGGCAGAAGGTCTGCCCACCGATGACAGACATCGAACACACGATGCTCGACATCACCACCACCCCACGCCAGCCGAACAGCCGTTTGAGTTGCCAATTGATCGCCTCAGCCGCGTTGGACGGGATCGTTTTGTACGTGCCCACGGACAGTGGCAACTGACCACTACCAAAGCCAACCGAGCTGTTGCGCGTGAGCGGCGAGAATGGGGGCCTGTTCCGACTCCCATTCCTCGCACTACGCCATGACAGCACACAAAACCATCGCCACGCACAGCGGCACCTTCCATGCAGACGACGTGTTTGGCGTCGGCGTCTTGATGGGCGTCTTCCCCTCACACACGCTGATCCGAACTCGCCACACCCAATCCATTGATGCCGCAGACTTTGTGGTCGATGTAGGCGGCACGTGGGACCAGGCCACCGGGCGCTTTGACCACCACCAGCGGGGGTTTGATGGTGCCCGACCTGGGCGCCAGGCGGGCGACCAAACGCTGCCTGGCGTTGGGTATGCCAGCGCTGGTCTGGTCTGGTCGGCCTTTGGCACCGCGTATGTCGAAGCGCTCTCGTCCAGCCTGGGCCTGGTGTTCGATGCCCCCACCCTTGCCAACATCGTGCAATCGATTGATGGCTCTTTGGTCCAGTACCTTGACATTGTGGACACCGGACAAGGCGATGTCGCGCCAGGGTTGTTTGGTCTGTCCTCACTGATTGCCCAACTGAACACCAACTGGATGGAAGAGGCCGACCTGGATGCCGCCGCCAAAGCGCAACTTCAGGAAGACCGTTTTCGCGAAGCCGTGGGCATCACCCGGCGATTTTTGGACCGGGCGATTGTCAAAAAAATTGCCCAAATCCGCTCGGCAGACCTGGTTCGCCAAGCACCTCGCTTGCTTGGTGGCAAGGTACTCCACCTGAACGAGGGTGGGATGCCCTGGACCCACGTGGTGGTGCATGAGATGCCAGAGGTGATGCTGGTCATTTACCCGGACTCAGATGGCAACCAGTACCAGGTCAAAACCGTTCCTGTCGAGCCCGGCTCTTTCACCGCCCGGCTCGATTTGCCCGCCAGTTGGGCAGGTCTGCGTGATCAAGCGTTAGCAGCCGTGACCGGTGTGCCAGACAGCGTGTTTTGCCACATGAACTTGTTCATCGGCGGAGCCAAGAGTTTCGAA
>CAZHDP010000121.1:0-8574 GCA_964531605.1 uncultured Burkholderiaceae bacterium
TTTCTTCACATGACCGACTGCCATGCGCAGCTCAAGCCCATTCACTTTCGCGAGCCGAGCATCAACATCGGCATCGGCTCCATGAAGGGGCGTCTGCCGCACTTGGTCGGCGAGCACTTGCTCAGTGCCGCCAATGTCCGGCCTGGTTCAGCACAGGCACATGCACTCACTTGTTTGAATTTTGAGACCGCTGCAAGGCGCTACGGCAAAGTCGGTGGGTTTGCGCACCTCGCCACACTGGTCAAGCGCATGAAGGCGAGCCGTCCTGGCGCGCTGTTGTTGGACGGTGGGGACACCTGGCAAGGCTCAGGCACCGCGCTGTGGACCAACGGGCAAGACATGGTGGATGCCTGCAAACTGCTCGGTGTGGATGTCATGACTGGCCATTGGGAGTTCACGCTGGGCATGGCGCGTGTGCAGGAGATTGTGGAAAAAGACTTTGCAGGCAAAGTCGATTTTTTGGCGCAAAACATCAAAACACAGGACTTTGGTGATCCTGTGTTCAAACCTTACGTGTTGCGGGACATCAATGGCGTGTCATGCGCCATCATCGGGCAAGCCTTCCCTTACACGCCCATTGCCAATCCCCGGTACATGGTGGCCGATTGGGCCTTTGGCATCCAAGATGACAACATGCAAAAGATGGTGGACGAAGTGCGGTCCAAAGGGGCGACAGTCGTTGTGGTGTTGAGCCACAACGGCATGGACGTGGACCTCAAAATGGCCACCCGTGTCAGCGGCATCGACGCCATCATGGGCGGCCACACCCACGACGGCATGCCAGTCGCTACGGTGGTCAACAACACGAGCGGTCAAACGTTGGTGACCAATGCGGGCTCTAACAGCAAGTTCCTCGGTGTGTTGGACTTTGAGGTCAAAGGCAAGCGCATCACCGATTACCGCTACAAATTGTTGCCCGTGTTTGCCAACATGCTGCCTGCCGATGCGGACATGGCCCAGTTGATCAACAGGGTGCGCGCGCCCTACGAAGCCAAGTTGGCTGAAAAATTGGCAGTGACCGAAGGCACGCTGTACCGCCGCGGCAACTTCAATGGAACCGGCGATCAATTGTTGGTCGACGCGTTGATGGATGTCCAAGGTGCCGAGATCGCTTTCTCTCCAGGTTTTCGCTGGGGAACGTCCTTGTTGCCCGGTCAGGCAATCACGCGGGAGTGGTTGATGGACATGACCGCCACAACCTATTCCTACGCGACCGTCACGGAGATGACGGGCGAGACGATCAAGACCATTCTGGAAGACGTGTGCGACAACCTGTTCAACCCCGACCCCTACTACCAACAAGGTGGCGACATGGTGCGTGTGGGGGGGCTGCACTACAGTTGCAACCCGACAGCAGCCATGGGGCAGCGCATTGACGACATGCGTTTGAATGGAAAGCCGCTTGAGGCAAGCAAGAAATACAAGGTGGCCGGATGGGCGCCGGTGGCGGAAGAAGCACGCACACAAGGCCATCCGCAAGTGTGGGATGTGGTTGAAACCTGGCTCAAAGCCCGTGGCGGCAAGGTCTCGCCACGCAAGCTCAACACCCCACGGTTGGTTTCTGTCGACCCCAATCCAGGCTACATCGCATGACACGCCACCAGGGTACCCAGGTACCCTGGTGTGCGACAATTAACGTCTGCCCTGCACGGTCTCGTGCGGCTCGCCCGGATGGTGAAATTGGTAGACACTGCGGACTTAAAATCCGCCGCTTTCCTGAATAAGGGGCGTGCCGGTTCGACCCCGGCTCCGGGCACCATTGTCACTGTACGTGCCATGGTTTTCTGCCTGTTGGTCTGTACCCACGCGTGGCTTCGCCGTGCGTACAATCCTCAAACGCCTTCAGACGAAACAACAACCAAGGCAGCTGCCATGACCCGATACAACGCCCCTCTCGAAATTCATGTTCATGGTGAAGTGGCCCTGCGCAAGGACGTGAGCCTTGAGCAACTGCAAGAGGCGCTCAAGCCCATGTGGAAGTATGCTGGTGCTCGCAACCTGGCGGACGGCGCTACCAGCGCTTACGAAGAAGAACCCGGCATCCGCTTTGACGCCCTCGCGCATCTCTTGCAAATGTGTTGGACGGTGCCTGGGGATGATGACTTCCGGCAGGTGCTCGACGAAGTAGCGATGAGTCTCAACGAATTGGCTGAGCGTGGCGCCGCCATTGAAGTTACCTTCTATGACGTCGAATTTGATGAAGAAGACGAAGCGCCCACCGAGGGAGAGTCTGAGTCACGAGACGACTTTGTCATGCTCTTTGTGGGGCCAGATCCTGCTGCCATCATGCAGGTGCAACGCGACCTGTTGGTACAAGACGTGGTGGCCATGATGGAGCGCCATTTTGACGGTGCTGAATTGGGTGGCGTGGTGGCTGAAATTGACAAGTTGTTCACTCAACGCTTCGACGACTTGACCAATTCATTGGAGCTGGGTCGTCCCCCACGCGGGTCTGGTGGCTCCGGTGGTTCCGGTCATGGCGGTGGTGGACGTCGTCCCCGCCACTTGCACTGAGTCTCTGATGGCGGTGTCTGACGCCCTCAACCCGGGCGTTCAACGCCGAGAGGTGTTGGGCTGGGCGATGTATGACTTCGCGAACTCCGGTTACACCACCGTCGTCATCACGGCCGTGTTTGCCGCCTATTTTGTAGGGGGCATTGCCGGCAACGCGTCGTGGGCCACGCTGGCCTGGACCGCTGCGCTGAGTGCATCGCATGCCATTGTCATGCTCACCATGCCGACGCTGGGGGCTTACGCCGATCTGCATGCCGCCAAGAAGCGTTTGCTGTTGTTGTCCACTCTGGGGTGTGTGGGCGCCACATTGGCGCTGTCGCTGACGCCGCAATTCACAGGCATGGCCAGAGTCGGGTTTGCCTTGGTGTTTTTGATCATGTCAAACACCTTTTTTTCTTATGGCGATTCGTTGATTGCGGCCTTTCTTCCTGAACTGGCCAAGCCCGAGGCCTTGGGCAAAGTCAGTGGTTGGGGATGGAGCCTGGGTTACGTGGGCGGCATGCTGGCGTTGGGCTTGAGCCTGGCCTACGTGTTGTGGGCGCAATCTCAGGGCATGTCCGCAGACCAATTTGTACCTGTGACCTTGTTGATCACAGCAGTGGTGTACCTGCTCGCCGCGGGCATGACGTTTGGGTTGCTGCGCGAGCGGGCTGTGCCCAACCCAGACGCATTGCGTACCAGTGGCTTCAAGGCCTCCATGCGCCAACTCCGTACCACCTTCGGTCAAGCCAAAAAGTACACCGATTTCATGTGGTTGCTGGGTTGTGCCGTGGCTTACCAGGGCGGTGTGGCGGTGGCGATTGCGCTGGCCGCCATTTACGCCGAGCAGGTCATCGGCTTCAAACCGACCGAAACCATGGTGCTCATTTTTGTGCTCAATGTTGCCGCCGCCGCAGGCGCCTTTTCGTTTGGTCATTGGCAAGACCGTGTGGGGCACAAACTCGCTTTGGGTTTGACATTGGTGGGATGGATCGCCACCTGCGTGATCGCGGCTGCCGCGCAGACCAAAACCAGCTTTTGGTACGCTGCCGTCATCGCTGGCATATGCATGGGCAGCAGCCAATCGGCCGGCAGGGCCATGGCAGGTCTGTTTGCCCCTCTGAGGCAATCGGCTGAATTTTTTGCGTTGTGGACATTTGCCACGCGGCTTGCGAGCATTTTGGGGCCGTTGAGCTATGGGTTCATCACATGGGCAACGGATGGCAATCAGCGTGTTGCCATTTTGTCCACCAGCGTGCTGTTTGTGGTCGGATTGGTGATGCTGCAACCCGTCAACGTGCACCGAGGGCGTGCTGCAGCTGAGGCGGCACAATGACCCCCCAACATGTTCTGGTATTGGCTTGAAAGGAATCAACATGGCAATTTATGAACTCGACGGCAAAGCGCCGGTGGTCCATGCGACGGCTTGGGTGGCGGACAGTGCCGAGGTGATGGGCGACGTCACCCTGGCTGAGAATGCCAGCATTTGGTTTGGCGCGGTGCTGCGCGGCGACACCGAACCCATTCGCATTGGCAAAAACAGCAACGTTCAAGACTTGAGTGTTTTGCATGCCGATGTGGGGCTGCCATTGACCATTGGCGACAATGTGACGGTGGGCCATCAGGTGATGCTCCACGGGTGTACGGTGGGGGACAACTCCCTCATTGGCATTCAGTCGGTGGTGCTCAACGGCGCCAAAATCGGTAAAAACAGCATCGTCGGTGCAGGCAGTGTGGTCACGGAAGGCAAAGAGTTTCCTGACAACTCGCTCATCCTTGGCAGCCCTGCCAAAGTAGTGCGTACCTTGGACGATGCCGCTGCTGCCCGTTTGCGCCAAAGTGCCGAGCACTATGTGGCCAACGGTCAGCGTTTTGCCAAAGGTCTCAAGCGCATCGGCTGAATGAACGAGCAGTCTTGTGTTGTGGGTTGGTTTTTGATGCCTGTTGAGGGCCTGTTTGCTGATGTCTGAACTCCATCGATTTTTGTTTGAAGGCCTGCCTGTGCGCGGCGCCATTGTCCGACTCACCGAAGGCTGGCAAGAAGTCTTGCGCCGCCGTGAAAGCAACACCAGTGGCGAACAGCCCGGTGCCTACCCCGCCCCTGTGCGAGCGTTGTTGGGTGAAATGGCCGCGGCAGCCGTCTTGATGCAAAGCAACATCAAGTTCAATGGCGCGGTGGTACTTCAGATCAACGGGGGTGGCCCGGTCAAACTGGCTGTGGCCGAGGCGCAAGCGGACCTGAGCTTTCGCTGCACGGCGACGGTGCAAGGCCAAGTTGCACCAGACGCTCGATTGAGCGACATGGTCAATGTGCTCAATGAGGGACGCTGTGCCATCACCTTGGACCCTCAAGACCGCCTTCCTGGTCAGCAACCCTACCAAGGCGTGGTGCCCTTGTTTGGTGACCATCGGGAGAAACTCGAAAGCCTGGGTCAGGTGCTTGAGCACTACATGCTGCAATCCGAACAGCTGGACACCCGTTTGATTCTGGCCGCTGACGACCACAGTGCCGCCGGCATTTTGATCCAGCGCATGCCCACCGAGGGTGAAAAAAACCTTGCGTCGACCGAAGCCGGTATTGGCATCACCGAAGACTTCAACCGCATTGCGATTTTGACCGCCAGCATCACCCGCGAAGAGTTGCTCACGCTGCCGTCATTGGAAGTGCTGCACCGCCTCTTTTGGGAAGAAAAATTGTTGCGCCATGAGCCTCAAGAGGGCGCTACTGGGCCGCGCTTCGCCTGCCGTTGCAGCGCTGACCGTGTGCGCCGCATGATCCACAGCTTAGGCACACAAGAAGCCGAAAGCATCATCGCCGAGAGGGGCAATATCGAAGTCGGCTGTGAGTTTTGTGGCCAGCAATACCGCTTTGATGCCGTCGATGCGGCGCAAATCTTTACCGATGCCCTTGCCCGTGTGCCAGGTGGACCTGGCGTGCACTGATCCTGTCGTTGGACTGGCCTCTCTGGGCGAGTGGTAAATTGCAGTTCAAAAGAGCACAAGGGATCAGGGGATGAAACGGTTTTTATTGATTTTTGGGGTCGCACTGTTGGTGTTGTTCGGCCTGGAGTTGCTGGGGCCGGTGCAGCAGCACGTGGTGTTGCCCTGGACGACCCTGCTGGCGCGCACCTGTGTGGCGCTGGTCAGCCAGTTTGACACGTCGGTGATGGCGCAAGGCAAGGTGATCTGGAATCCTGCCACTGGGTTTGGGGTGTCCATTGAGCCGGGCTGCAATGGCGTGGAGGCGTTCATCGTGTTGTGCGCTGCGCTGTTGGCTTTCCCCAGTGCTTGGAAGCACAAGCTTTGGGGTTTGGTTGTGGGCTTTGTGGCGATCCAAGCGCTCAACGTGGTGCGCGTGATCAGTTTGTTTTACATCGGGCAGTGGAACAAAGACGTTTTTGATTTTGCCCACAGCTACCTTTGGCAAGCGTTGATCATGCTTGACGTTCTGGCCATTTGGTTGGTTTGGATCCGTGTGGCCGCGCCTTTGCCTGCCGAATCAGCGTTGCTGGACGTGCCAGCTGAAGGGCGGGTGTGATGGTGTCATCCCGAGCTTTGCCCTGGTTTTTTGCCCGCGTGGTCGTGTGGGTGATCGTGCTGATGATCGGCTGGAGCCAGGTGGCCCGCTGGACTTCTGAGCCTGTGGGGGCATTGACTGGCGCGCTCCTCAAGTGGGGGGCCGAAGACTGGGTGCAAGCCGTGCACCAGACCCCGGGTGAGATTGAGGTCGAAACGCGCATCGAGGTCCAAAGCCAAGGCCGACGAGGGGATTTGGTGGTGGAGGGCTCGACCTCTCACTTTGCCTACGGCTTGCCCATCGTGTGGGCGTTGTTGCTGGCGGCTGGCGGTTCCGGGCGTTGGGCCGGACGATGGTGGCGTTTAGGCGCAGCCTATGTGGCGCTGTGGCCTGCCCAGGCCTTCAGTTTGAGCATGGATTTGCTCAAACGCATTGCTGTTATGGCGCCTGGGGGGCTGCGCACGCTGAACATTGACCAGTGGCAGCTGGAGTTGATCGCGTTGGGCTACCAGCTCGGCACCTTGATCGTACCCACCGTGGTGCCTATTTTGCTGTGGGTGTGGCTGGACCAGCGTTTTGTGAAAGACCTGATCGCCGGTTATAAGCTGGGTGGACGCCAAAATGGCGCCTCTGTTTGACCTGCTGACGCGGCATCGCCAGCCGCTGTAGCGCGCAGCCGGTCGGTGAACAGGCGGTGTTCGCAGGTGGGGTCACTGCACTTGTCACAGGTCCAGACCCAAGAGGCAGGTTCGCTTGATGGCGCTTGGGCTTCGAGCGCGCGCAAGGTGCTTGTCAGCCGAGCATCACCGCTGCCATATATCACTTTGAACTCGATGCCCGCACCGGTCAGTGCACGCCGCACATGGGTGTCGACCGGGCCCTGCATGGCAGGGCTGTCACGTTGTATGCCATCGGGCACCCAAGGCAAATCCAGCCCCATGACCAAGGTATGCTGGTAGACACGGTGGTGGGCCACCGCGAAGTCGTACAGCGAGCGGTCGGTGAAAATCATCTCGCTGTAGATGGCCGTCATCAGAGGCGTGGTGTCTGCAATCACCACGTCTGCCCCGCTGGCGATGGCGGCGATTGTGCGTTGGGCTTGTGTGTGTGCGATGCCCGCTTGCTCAAACACTTTGGGCGTGCGTCCATGCACATCGCACCATTCGCGCAGCACCTCAGGTACCGCCATGACCTGCAGCCCTTGGGCTTGCCAATGTGCTGCTAGTGTTTGCGCCAAGCTGGTTTTGCCGGTGCTTTCCGCCCCCAACAGCGCTACCGTCCGTGTCATGGGCTCAGTCTTTCGACGCTGTGTCTGCACACAGGCTGGGATGCATGTGCTGACGCCAGGTGCGCCAACCTGCCACACTTAATGCAATGAACAGGCTGTAGAGCAGCACGGTGAGCCACAGACCTTTGTAGACATACAGGCCAATGCTGACCACGTTCACGATGGTCCAGAGGATCCAGTTTTCAAGGTATTTTCGTGCCAACAGGTACTGCGCCACCAAGCTCACTGCGGTGGGGAACGCATCCCACCAAGGCACATCGCTGTCAGTGAAGGTCAGCAAAAAGAAGGCCGTGAGCGGCCACAGCACGGCGCAGGCCCCAGCCACTCGCCAGGCTTGACGACGGTTCAGCGAGACCACTTGCAGTGTTGCCCCTTCTGGCGTGACGCCACTCCACCATTGCCACCACCCCCAGCCCGCAAGCACCGCGAAGAAAATCTGCAAACTCGCATCTCCGTAGAGTTTGCTGCGCCAAAACAACCCAAAGTAAAGCAAAGAGCTGACGATGGCCAGCGGCCAAGCCCAAAGCTTTTCGAAGATGTTGCCAAACACCATCCACACCGCGAGCACGAAACCCACGGTTTCAAGCCAGGTGGTGGTGGTGCCCCAGACCGAGAAGGCGGGCGCAAAGAGCGCTTCGGGCATGAAACAGCTCAGGTGTCAGCGGGCGATTTGCACAAAGATTTCATTGGGCTTGACCATGCCCAACTCGCTGCGCGCTTTTTCTTCGACCATCTCCAGGCCCTCTTGAAGGTCTCGCACTTCAGAGGCCAGTTGGTCATTGACCCACTGGGCCTGCGCGTTCTTTGCTTTTTGAGTTTCCAGTCGGCTTTGCAACTGTTTCACATTGGACAGGCTGCCACGCCCCTGCCACAACTGCACGTGCAAGACGAGCAGCAGTCCCAGGAGCAACAGGGGCACAAAACGGCGAGCCATGTCGTGGTGCAACAAAAAGTCAGGTCAATGAAACCGACAAAGCTTAACGCAAGTTGTAAAACGCAGCGCGCCCTGGGTAGGTGGCCACATCGCCCAAGTCTTCTTCAATGCGCAGCAATTGGTTGTATTTGGCCATGCGGTCAGAGCGGCTCAAGGAGCCGGTTTTGATCTGACCTGCATTGGTGCCCACGGCGATGTCGGCAATCGTAGAGTCTTCGGTCTCGCCCGAGCGGTGGCTGATCACGGCGGTGTAGCCCGCACGCTTGGCCATTTCGATGGCGGCGAAGGTCTCGGTCAAGGTGCCGATCTGGTTGATCTTGATCAGGATCGAGTTGGCAATGC
>CAZHDP010000122.1:0-8570 GCA_964531605.1 uncultured Burkholderiaceae bacterium
GTGGAAGCAATCCGTGCGCTTGGTACCTTGTGGGCACGCTTTGTCAGGTGTGCCTTCGCCGTTGTCACGCTCAATGATCATGCCCATGCTGTCATCGATCATGTTGAAGTCGCCAATCGCGTGGTGATTGGCTTCCAGCAGGTATTTCCAGTGGCGACCCGTCCACGTCTCGCGCTTCACGTCAAACTCAAGCACCCTCAGGTATTGTTTGCCATCCATCGACTCGGGCGCTTTGGCGGCTTCGTCCCACAAAGCCCCTTCCAAAAGGGCGTAGAGCTTGCTGCCGTCTTTGGACGCAGCCATGCCCTCGTAGCCCTTGGAGCGGCGAACCTGGAACTTCACCTCTTGGTTGGGCGCACCGGGGGTGGTCACCGCAGGGTGGTCGGGGGACCTGACTACTTTGCCGTCAACCTGGGTCTCGAACACCGCTTGTACCTTGCCATTCAAATCCGCTTTGACCAGAAACGGACCAAACTCATCGCCTATCCACAACGCGCCGCCCGCGAATTGGAAGCTTTCTGTGTCCAGGTCTGAGCCCGTCAGGTAGCGCTGCGGGGTGCCTTCATGAACGATGCGGAAAGGAATCTTCTTGTCTGGGTCATGCAAAAAGACGGTCCACAGGCGCTGGAACTGGCCCGTTTTGAAGTCAACCTTGTACTGGTTCAGGTAAAGCATGAAATCTGGCGAGTTGGCTTTGGCACCCGCACCGTTGTCGGTCAGCAGCCAATAGCTGCCGTCGGGCATGCGCTTGATGCCGGAATGCCCTTGCACGGGCTGCCCATCGAAGGGCAAAAACACGCCCGTGGGTCGACCCGCAGACATGCCTTCGACGCTGCCAAGTTTTTCGACCCGCGCGCCCGTGGTGAACTTGCCACTGTGCTTCAGATCGGCAGGTGCGTCTTTGGGCGCTTGGATCATGCTCAAGGCTGGCAGAACAGCATGGCCCTTCAACGTTGCCGGAAAGGGCGTTTGCGAGATCGCAGGAGCAGTCAACACCGTCAGCGCGGTGGCGAGGGCAACAACGAAGGTGCGTGGATGGCGTGAATGAGCTTGTGATTTCATGGTGTCAGCATTTCATAGAGTGGAGGTCACCCCTTGAGGCTACTGAGGCCGTGTTAAACCTGTGTGTCAATCAGCCGCAGGCTTGGTTTGACTTGACCCAATCACGCGACAATCAACATACCGCACATGCAACATCAAAACGATTTCAATGAGCAACACAGGTCTTGGTCGCAAATCAAACCTCACCCCGGGTGATGTCTCTGCCTTGATCCAAATGGCTTGGGAGGACAGGACCTCGTTTGAGACAATCAAGGAACGGCTGGGTATGAGTGAGTCTGAGGTCATTCAAGTCATGCGTGCCGAACTCAAGCCCAGTTCATTCAAGCTGTGGCGCGCTCGGGTAAAAGGACGGGCCACCAAACACCGAGCTTTGAGACACCCAGACATGAGGTTCGACGACCGCGCTGTCGCAGACCACAGGCGAGCCAATTGGTGACCAACCACTGCTTTGCGCAAAGCACCGTAACCCATGGTGCTTACCCGTTCAAAATGGAAGTATCCGGCTATGGGACGTATCAAGCGCTTACGCCAGCAACAACAGACACCGATGGCACCGATCAAATTGGTTTGCCCTTTGTGCGAACGCGTCATTCCGCTCAGCCAGCGCGATGCGCATCACTTGGTTCCGAAGTCCAAAGGCGGTAAACAAACCGCGTACCTGCACCGCATCTGTCACCGCCAGGTTCATGCCCTGTTCACCGAAACTGAATTGGCCAGGCATTTCAACTCTGTCGATGCGCTGCTGGCCAATCCGGACATCGCTCTGTTTGTGGCGTGGGTTAAAACCAAGCCCGATGACTTCATGGAACGAACCCGTAAGAGCCAACGAATTAAAGCGGCTTGAAACGTTCAGGGGCCCCGCCATTGCGGGGGCTTTTGACTTGGAAGCCCCCGCAACGGACGGCGTCAGGCCTTGGCCAAACGCGCGTCGGGAGTGACGGCCATGGGCTTGCTGAAAGATGCCAGCACATGCCCTGCCAACTGGTGTGCCGTGATGGCCGAGAGCGTCCAACCCAAGTGGCCATGCCCCGTGTTGTAGAACACGTTGGCTTTGTTGCCCGCGCCCACACGCGGCAGCATGTTGGGCATCATGGGACGCAAGCCGGCCCATGGCACCACCTTGCGCGTGTCGATCCCCGGAAAGCACGTGTTCACCCAGTTGACCAGCGGTCGGATGCGGTCGGCACGGATGTCCACATCAATGCCATTGAACTCGGCTGTGCCCGCCACCCTGAACCGGTCATCCCCCAGTCGGCTGGTGACCAGCTTGGTTTCATCATCCAGCAGGCTGACCTGGGGCGCCGCCGCCTGGCTGGCAGCATCCAGCATGTTGACAGTGATCGAGTAACCTTTAACGGGGTAGATGTTCAGGCGATCGCCCAGTTGTGCAGCCAAGCGGCGGCCATGCACGCCAGCACAAACCACGATGCCGTCAAACGTTAGCGTATCGACCAGACCTTGGTGCTTGACCTGAACAGTGGCGATCTGGCCATCAGATTGCACGTTCAGCACTTCGTGTTCGTTGAGGAACTTCACGCCCATGCGCCCGCAGGCTTGGGCCAAGCCGAAGGTGAATTTGTGGATGTCACCCGTGGAGTCGCTTTCAGTGAAATAGCCACCGTAGTACTGCCCTTGCAACGTGGGCTCGATGGCTGTCATTTCTTCGGGCGTGACAGCGCGGCGTGGCAGACCGCCTCGCGCCAGCAGCTTGGAGACTTCGCCAGCATGGTCAAAACCCTTTTTGTCCCGGTAGATGTGCAAGATGCCTTCGCGTTTGTGGTCAAACTCGATGCCCTCGGCCTTCGCCCAGGCAAAGTGGTGCTCTCGCGACTCGATGGCCAGCCGGGTGGTAGCGATGGTGTTGTCTTTGTACTTGGGAATGGCGGCGACGAACTCGGCCATCCAACTGAGCTTGTGCCACGTGGGGATGGGATTCATAAGCAACGGGGCGTCGCTTTTGAACATCCATTTGAGGCCCTTGACCAGGGTGGAGGGGTGGGTCCAAACTTCGGCATTGGAGGCCGACAACTGGCCCCCGTTGGCATACGAGGTTTCCATGCCGGGATAGCGGTTTTTCTCGATCAGGGTAACCTGAATGCCTTGTTGTGCCAGGGCGTAAGCGGACGTGACGCCCGTGATGCCGCCACCAACGATGACCATGTGCTTTTTCATGGAGCTTCTCTCATTTCAAAACGTCTCAAGTGGGAGGACATACAACACACGGCATGTGCACTGCATGACCCCCTCTGTTTGAGACCTGAGAGATTCATTCCCGCTCCGGTAAGGATAGGAACTTGCTCCTGCGGTGGACCGACATGACGAACGTCGGTCACTCTTCAGAGTGTGTGACACCCCTCCAGCGATGGATGTCGGCCCGCATCGGTCCTTTGGCCTGAGAGTTTCCGGGGCGGTTGCTCCTTCGGCGCTGTCACGGGACAGTCTCTCCCGATGCAAGAGTTCGAATGGTGCCGACAACACAGTGTGCTGTCAAGAGCAATCAATGCGTTTTGTGATTCTCCAGTTTATTAAGCCACAGGTACGGTGCCATTGGAGCCAAACAAGACCTGGCAACGCAGCAGGTCCCGCTGGCGAGCACCACATGCGCATGGTTCAGTGTTGACTGTCGTTGTCGGTCAAGACGCTTACTGTGGTTCCAGCTTGATGGACTTGGCAATCGTCGAAGCCTTGAGCACTTCCTTTTTGTAAAAAGCGTCAAGCTGCGCAAGACTCATGGGCTCGGCCACTGTGCTGCCTGCGGTCTCGATGATTTTGCGAATGTCAGGGTTGCCCAGCGCTGTGTAGGCCGCTCTGTGCACCGCCGCCATTTGTGAATCAGGCGTTTTGGCCGTGGTCTGAATGCCAATCCAGATACTGAACTGGTAGTCTTCGAAGCCTTTTGTCGCACTTGCCAGGGGCAACTTGGGCAAGCGTGCCAGGGGTTGGCTGGAGGCGAGGGCAAGCGCCTTGATTTGGCCACTCTCAATGGAGCCAATCACCGAGCCAATCAAAGGGAGCACTGCGAAATCAATCACACCACCCATCAAGTCTTTGAGGTAGGGTGCCATGCCACTGTAGGGGGCATGCAGACCATTGGCGCCTGCAGCTTGCAAGGCCTTTTCCGCCATCAAGTGGTACAGGGAACCCACACCTGTGGAGCCAAAGCTGAGTGGCTTCTCAGACTTTTTAGCAAATGCGACAAACTCTTGCAAAGTAGTTACTGGTAAATCCTTGCGCACCACAATGGCAATGGGGGTGTAGCCCACCAAAGCGGCCAGGCGCATGTCCTCCGGCCTGTTTTTGGCCGCGGCCAAACCCAACGGTGTGTAGATGAGCTCCAGGGGAGAGCCTGCCAAAAGTGTGTAGCCATCTGGCTGGGCACTGGCGGCCTTGATCACACCTAAGGAGCCACCCACGCCCACCACATTTTCAACGATGACAGGCTGGCCAAACACTTCAGCCATGCCCTTGCCCACAGCGCGGCCCAGCACATCTGAGCCCCCGCCTGGTGGAAAAGCCACGATCATGTTCACGGGTTTGGATGGGTAGGTCTGCGCGGCCACTGAAGCGGCTAAAGCCAGGCCAAAAAACAGTGAGCTGCAATGGCGAACGAATGCGCTGGGACTTGGGAAAGGGTACATGGTAGATTCCAAAAAGACAGGGTTAGATGGGGGATGTTAGGTGGCTGCAAACAATGCGTCCAATGACTTATTTTTGTTTAAACCATTCATTTTTCTCATTGATTGCGTGTTCTTGTCCAAGTGATTTCTTCACTGACTGGGTTCATCTCAACATCGGCGTCGAGTCGCAGCATCCAGAGCCCGGAGCGCGATTTGGGCGTGGTGGCCGTGGCCTGCGCTGGGCTGGCATCGTGGCTGTGTACGCGAGCATTTGCACGACGGAGCGCCAACTTAAGCAGTCTGGATGTGGACACCAGCACCAGCAGGCAGAACAACATCGTTGCGCAATTGGAGCTTGATGTGCATCAACCGATCATGCTGCCCAGCCAGTACATGCTGCAGCCTGAGCATCGAGACTTCGAGCGCATCTAGCACCTGGTTGTATTGGACGACAGCATCACCCACCTGTTCCGTGATGGACTGCAAAACGCGCTGCTCCAAGGCGTTGTACAGGCGCTCATAGCCCAGGTCCTCGGGCAAGCCAACCTGTAGGCTCCCACACTGTGCCAGTATCCAAATAATGCAGTCACCGAAGTATTTCGGTACCTGCTCCATCAGGGCAATATGCAGTAATTCGTCTAAGGCATGGCACAGGCCAGCAACCTCGTGCAAAGGCGTGAACCGCTCCAACAGACTGGGCAGTTCGGGCAGTACCTGGCGGAACACGGCGCGCACCAAGCGCGGCTGCTGGCCCTGCAACCGCTCGCGCTCATGGCACAGCAGGGAGCCGAGTTGCGACAGTGCAGGCTGCAGGTGCAAAGCGATCGCACCGACGACGTTCTCCTCCAGGTGGTGCAGCATCACTTCCGCTGGCTTGCGTTGTTTGTAGGCTCGTGCTGGATCGACGATGCCCTGCAAGGCGGCGCACACTTGGGCGAAGCCGCTGTCGACCAAGGCCTGCAAGGTCTCGCCCTGTTCACGGGCCATGTGTACCGACACCGACACCGGGGTCTGGAGAGCGCTCGGCTCTGCACCCATTTGTCTGAGTTTTTCCTGTCCCCGCTGCTGTATATCGGCCTCTTGGAGCAGACGATTGGCGGGGCACTTGTTGCGCAGCAGCTTGATGATCTCGCCATCGACTTCGTCCTCCTCAATGACGTCGCTGCGGGTGATCACCGGCAACAGCGGTTTGCCGCGGTGCAGCTCGCGCGCCAGCTCGTCCAGCTCCTGCACCTGACCGGGTGAGGTGGAACTGGTGAGCCACAGCACGGCATCGGCACTGTCTGTGAAGCGCTGAGTGAGCGCTGCGTTTTCGGGCGTCACAGAGTGCAGGCCTGGCGTGTCCAACAGCACCAGACAGTTGCCGAGGCACACCCCTTGCAAGCGTGCTGTGGTCTCAACCGCGCCTTCGCGCAATGGCTCGGCCCTTTCGACAATCTGTCCGGACACCACATGGAAGTACTGCACCGACTTGCCATGTGCAGCAAACCGATCGGCCAGGAAATTACACATCGAACTCTTGCCCGCATTGAACTTGCCGTAGACGAGCAGCATGACCCGGTCCTCGAAGGCCAGGGCTAACTGGCGCACTGGTTCCAGTGCTGCCCATCCCCGCTCCCAGGCTTGCGCGCTGGTGGTCAGCAAAGCGTTGATCTCGTTCGCTTGTTGCGCAATGGCATGGTCAGCACGCACGGTGCCCCGCCAATTGATCTGGTGAGCAGACATGGCCTGTGTCAGTTCAGACACCCATGTGTGCAGGCGCTCCATGACTTGATCGAGGTTCATCTCGTTCAGCGCCATGCTGTCTGCAGCCGCCATCAGCCGCTGCTCCCAACCGGACACCTCGTTCACGCCGACACCTGCAAGTTGCTCAGCATGTCCAGTGCGGTCAGCCCTTGCTGGGCAGTGCGGACGTCCGCTTCCGAATAGGCGATACGCGATGCGAGCTCCATGCGGTCCTCGTACAGCTCGAAGTACCGGGAGAACTCACGCTGTAGGCGCTCTCGACCCGAGCCCTCACAGAAGATCGCCTTCAAATCCTTTCGGTACTTCACGTAGACACCCATGACGGCCACCATGACGTTGTCCAGACTGCGCATTTTCGTTTGCTGGGCGAGCGGAAGTTCTGTCACGCCATGCTTTACAAGGACGCCGTTGATGGTGATGCAGGCTTTAGAGTAAGCCATCTGCAGACGGTTGCGTTCGAGCTTGCCGACAGTCACCTTGAACTGGTTTGCGAAGGAGTCCGGCACGCGGGAATGGTCTGGTCCAGGCGCATCCAGCAGGGCTTGGATATCCAAACTCACCTTGTCCAATATCTCGAACAATTCGCTGTCGAAGCGCTGACGTTGCTGCGCCTGCCGCGTGCATAGATCAACTCTCAGAGCGTGCCGCGTGAAACACAGCCGCTCCAGCTCCGCACGGGTCTCGCCCAGCAGCAACACAGTCTCGTGCGCACGCGCCTTTGGGACACCAGCCAGCAAGTGTTGCAGCGCACGTTTCAACGCCGGAATGCCGCTGCGCTCCAGCAGCAAGGCTTTCCCACCCTCAAGTCCTTGCCGGTACCGCGTGGATGACACCCTATGTACTTCAAAATCTGGCACTTGGTGTTCGAGAGCGTGCATGACTTCCTGCAGTTGGTCCTCATGGGGCAATTGATCCACTTGCGAGGCCAGGAACAGCGTCTGGCGCAGGGTACGCTGGCCATCCTGGCGCAGGGATTCAAGCAGGCTGCGCTCGGTCGCATCCAGTTCCCCCTCCTTGGCCGAATGCACGAACAATCGGATATCAGACTTTAGCCAAATGGCCCGCAACGCATGGTCGTCGTCTGATGCATGCACATCGGCATCCAGCCCCGGTGCGTCCAGCCAACACACGCCATCATGCACGTGCTCGGCCAGCGCAACCGTCTCACGCTTGTCTGCCACCACAAACGCCGCATGCCCGACCATTTCATTGAGCAATCGGCTCTTGCCGTGGTTGTATTTACCGATGACCGTCACCACCGGCAGCGCCGTCTCGGCCAGGGTTCGCAGTCGGGCCATGTCGTTTGCGCGCCCGGGCAAAGCCGCCAAAATCGCGCTCTCAAACGGGTCCCTGAGATGGTGGGTCTTCATGTCTGATCTTCGGTGTTGGTGCGGGCCGGAATCTGCCTGTCCATCAATCGAGGCGGATATCGCGTTCCTTGATCAGCGAACCCCAACGTGCCAGTTCCTTGTTCAGGTGCTCAGCCAGCGCCTGCGGTGTCGAGCCGATAGGCTCTGCACCTACGCTTTCGAGCTTCTTCAAAATCTCAGGCTGGCGCATGGCGGTAACGAGAGCCTTGTTGAGTTTGGCGACCACATCGACGGGCGTACCCGCAGGCGCGAACACCGCAAACCAGGGCGAAACCTCGTAGCCCGGGACGCCCGCCTCTGCAATGGTGGGCACATCAGGCAGTGCGGAAGAGCGTCGCACCGATGTCACGCCCAGCGCATGCAGCTTGCCGGACAGGATGTAGGGCCGCGCTGAGGTGATGCTGTCAAACATCAGGTCCACTTGTCCGCCCAGCATGTCAGTCACGGCCGGGCCACTGCCTTTGTAGGGGATGTGCAGCAACTGCAGCTTGGCCATGGAGGCGAACACCTCGCCTGCCAGATGGATGGAAGTTCCATTGCCGGCAGACGCATAGGTCAGCTTGCCGGGCTCGCGCCTGGCGTGAGCCAGAACGTCCTTGACCGACTTGTCCGCGTTGCGGGAGGTGTTGACCACCAGCACATTGGGCACGACGGCCAGCAGGCTGATTGGCGCGAAGTCTTTCACCGAGTCGTAGCTGAGCTTGGCATACAGCGCCTTGTTGGTTGCCATGCCGATCGAGGTGATCATGATCGTGTGGCCATCCGCAGGCTGCTT
>CAZHDP010000123.1:0-8556 GCA_964531605.1 uncultured Burkholderiaceae bacterium
GCACAGCCCCCGCCCACGATGCAACCCGCGCCCACAAAACGGGCGACGTGATCGAAATCACCGAGAGCAAACCGATCTCCAAGACCAAGAATTGGGTAGCTACCCGCTTGGTTGAGAAGGCCGCAGTGGTTTAAACTCCAGGCGCAAGCCCCCCCGAAAACGGCTCACCATGTGGGCCGTTTTTTTTGGCAAAACGGATTCATCAACGGTCTGAACGACCTTATTTTCTGGAGAGCGACATGATCAAAGTTGGCGACAATTTGCCCGCAGCTACACTGATGGAATACTCTGAGGTGGAGGGCGAGGGCTGCAGTATCGGCCCGAATGCTGTTGACGTGGCCAAAGCCACTGCTGGCAAAACCATTGCGCTGTTTGCGTTGCCTGGCGCATTCACACCAACTTGTTCCGCCAAGCATGTGCCCGGCTACGTCGAGAAGTTCGACGAACTGAAAGCCGCTGGCGTGGATGAAATCTGGTGCGTCAGCGTCAACGATGCCTTTGTGATGGGTGCATGGGCGCGCGACCAAAAAACAGGCGCCAAAGTCCGCATGTTGGCCGATGGCAGCGCAGCGTTCACACAGGCCACGGGCTTGACTTTGGACCTGACTGCCCGGGGCATGGGTGTGCGTTCAAACCGCTATTCGATGCTGGTGAAGGACGGCAAAGTGGCCACTTTGAACATCGAAGGCCCTGGCAAATTTGAAGTCAGCGACGCAGCCACTTTGCTGTCGCAAGCGAAGGCTTAACTCAGCGTTCAATCACAGCACGGCGCGCAGGTAATGCGCGCCTGCAATGGGGTTGTGATAGTAGGGCGGGACCTCTTCAAAGCCTAGCTCTTCGTAAAGGGCTCTGGCCGCCTCCATGTCGTCCAATGTGTCCAGCAAAATGCTGTCATAGCCTGCCAAGCGCGCAGACTCCATGACCGCTTCGGCCAACAATCGGCCCAGCCCCAGACTCCGAAATGACGGCCTCACGTAGAGCCGTTTCATTTCACAGGCGTTGGCGTAATCCACTGTATCCAGTGGGCGCATGCCGCAGCACCCGGCGATTTCTTGACCCACACGTGCAAGCACGAGCGTCCCTCTGGGCGAGGCGTACTCACCTGGCAATTGGGCAAGTTCGTCATCAAAATTCTGAAAGCACAAGTCAAACTTCAAACTGAGCGCATATTCACGGAAGATATGCCGTGCTTGATCCAGTTGGTCTGGTGAAGTGGCAACGAACAGCACCGGACGATCAGTGCGACCGGCTCGCAAAACGGGTGAGTTGACCGCCATGGGTGTGCGCTTCAGGCCCCCAACGATGCCAGGCCGTAGACCAGTGCTGCGCAAATTGCAAACACCACCAACGCAGCGATGCGGGTGCTGAAGGTGTCTTTGGATGAGGGCAAATCAGCCCCTCGAGCGACCAACTTGTCCCCAAGCACCATGGGCCGAACCAAATTCTCTTTTTTCTTGAACAGGTAAAAGAGGATGGCCGCGACATGCAGGACCACCAGCGCAATGATCACCGACTTGCCCACCTCTTTGTGATACCAAGTGAGTTGACTGACCCATTCACCCGACACAAAACGGGTGAGCGGTCCTGCAAAAGCGATTTCATCATCGCTGAACAAGCCCGAGCCAACTTGGACCAACAAAAAGGCAAGCAGGCCAAACACCGAAAAAGCACCCAAAGGGTTGTGACCTACGCCGTGCTCAGGGCGACCGCGACCTTTGAGGTAGTTGATCACCGTGCTGGGTGCATAGATGAACTGGACAAAGCGAGACCAGTACCCGCCAACCACCCCCCAGACCAGCCGGAACAACAGCAAGGTGAGCACGGCATAGCCGAAACGAAAATGCCAGACCATGGCATTGCCCCCGATGTTGCCGGTGATGACCAAGCCGACCATGGCCAAGGCAAGCAGCCAATGAAAAATGCGGGTGGGCAAATCCCAGACCCTGATGGTGTGATTCATAGTGACCTTTGTACTTCATGTTGTGGGCGAAAACCCATGATTCACTTAGTACTTTCCCTAAAAAGAAGGTTCAACGGCAACAGGCAGTGAACTTTTGTCATAGACGCATGTCAGGATAGAGGGAAATCCCAACAACCTCGTTTACAAGGAAACAACATGATGAAACGATTAGCCGCACTGACTCTGGTCGCTGCGAGCGCCTCCTTTGCTTTGCCTGCAGCGGCGCAATTCGCCAAGCCAGAAGACGCCGTCAAATACCGCCAAAGCGCGCTGTTTGTGATGGCTCAGCATTTTGGCCGTCTGGGTGCCATGGCCAACGGCCGCATCCCGTTTGACGCCAAAGTCGCGGCTGAGAATGCAGACATCGTGGCTGACCTGGCCAAACTGCCCTGGGCTGGTTTCGCTGCTGGCACAGAGAGCCCCAAGACCAAAGCTGAAATCTGGAAAGAAGCCGCTAAGTTCAAAGAACACAGCGACAAAGCGATCGCCGAAACCGCCAAATTGGCCACCGCAGCCAAAGCTGGCAACCTGGACGCATTGAAGGCCGCTTTTGGCCCCGCTGCCGCCACCTGCAAGGCTTGTCACGACGCCTTCCGCAACAACTGAGTGCATTGAGTGCTATCGTACAGATAGCAAAGAAAGCCCGTTTTTGCAGTGGAAACGGGCTTTTTTATGCTTGCTCAGACTTCTGTCAGCAGTTTTTCAACCAAGCGATGAAGCTCTGCAAAGTCAGGTTCTCCCACATAGCGCTTCACAATCTCCCCTTTTTTGTTCAACAGGTAGGTCGTGGGTGTGAGTTTGACTTCGCCCCAGGCTTGGGCCACTGAGCCGGTATTGTCAATGGCCACGCGAAACGGCAATTTGCGCGTCTCAGCGAAATTCACAACGTACGCGGGTGGGTCATAGCTCATGGCCACAGCCACGGTGTCAAAGGACTTGTCTTTGTATTTCTCGTAAGTGGCCATGAGCTTGGGCATCTCGGCCACGCAGGTCACGCAACTGGTGGCCCAAAAATTCACCAAAGTTACCTTTCCTTTGAAATCTGCCGTCTTTTGTTGGCTGCCATCGAGCAACACGAACGTAGACTCTGGCGCAGCCGTCGCGCCAGATGAAAAATAAGCGCCCGCGCCCAACGCAAGGGCCAACACGGCTGCGGCAATGCCTGGTAATTTCATTGTGTATGCCCCTCAAGGAGCTCCTTATGGACCGTCGTCAGTTTAATTCAGCCTCAGCAGCCACCGTGGCCAGCCTGGGCGCCCTGTTGTTGTTCACCTACCGCCAGGCCCACGCCTTGAGTTTGAGCGACATCACCCCGGGTGAGGCCTCACAAGGCCTCAAAGCCGCGCTCGAAAAGGGAGCCATTGCTGCGGTGAACTTGCTGGGCAAAGAAGGTGGATTCATGGGGAACGATAAAGTTCGCATTCCGCTGCCCGGTTACCTTGAAGATGCAGCCAAATTGTTGAAAAACTTTGGCCAAGGCAAACAAATCGACGAACTGATCGCGTCCATGAACCACGCCGCAGAGTCCGCTGTGCCAATGGCACGTGATTTGTTGGTGAACGCAGCCAAAAGCATGAGCGTCACAGATGCCAAAAACATCCTGGCGGGCGGCGAAACCTCGGTCACGCAATTTTTTGCTGAAAAAACACGCGATCCCTTGGGCGTCAAATTCTTGCCCATCGTGACCCAGGCAACCGAAAAGGTCGGCCTGGCCGCCAAATACAACAACGTGGCTGGCAAGGCGGCAGGCTTTGGTTTGGTGAAAAAAGAAGACGCCAACATCCAACAGTACGTGACGGGCAAAACCCTGGACGGCCTGTACCTCGTCATCGGTGAGGAAGAGAAAAAAATCCGCCAAGACCCGGTGGGTGCAGGCAGCGCCATTTTGGGCAAGGTGTTTGGCGCGATCCGGTAAAACGCGAGGCATGCAGTGCGCGCACGACAAGGCGGCACGCAACAGATAATCGGTGGATGCGTCTGCTCCACCCCCTACCGCTGACAGCGTTCCTGCTTTTGCAGGCCTGCAGCCCAACCTTCAACTGGCGTGAGGTGCGCGTTGCTGAGACCGCCCTCATCGCCATGTTGCCGTGCAAACCTGACGCGGTCACACGTGCGGTGGACATGGGGCCCGTGAACGTCGAGGTGCACATGCAAGGCTGCGAAGCGGGCAAGGCCACCTTTGCCGTCGCTACAGCGCTCATGCCCCCCCAAGCTCCACCCACCAACCAGATGTTGGCCCAGTGGCGCGCTGCGAACTTGATGGCCATGCAAGCGGGCAACCCGCAGGTGGCGGAACAAGCGTTGACCGGCTTGGTGGGCCCTCTGCCCCAAAAAGTATCGGCCACGGGGATGACGGGGCAGGGCAAAAGCGTGGAAAGCCGCGCCCTGTATTTCCAGCAAGGCAATCGCCTGTTTTACGCGGTGATCCTGGCGGATCGGGTGACGCCCGAGATGGACGAGTCATTCTTCTCTGGATTGCGACTGCAATGAGTGCTGTCACGATCCCCTTGTCCCGCCGCCAGATGGTCTTGGTTTTCTTGGCCTTCGCCTTTGCGTATTTTTTGTCGGCCTTGATCCGTGCCATCACGGCCACACTGTCCCCCATCCTCACACAAGAGTTGAACCTGCAGGCGCGAGACCTAGGCCTGTTGGCGGGGGGGTATTTCCTCGGATTTGCCGCCACGCAACTGCCTCTGGGCAAGTGGTTGGACCGCCATGGCCCTAGGACCGTCATCGTGTACTTTCTGAGCACGGCGGTGGTCGGTTGCATCGCCTTCGCCATGGCCACCAGTTTCACGGGCTTGTTGGCCGCGCGCGTGCTCTGCGGGGCTGGGGTGAGCGCTTGCCTCATGGCGCCGCTGACAGGTTACCGGCGCTGGTTCAGTGCTGATGTGCAAATGCGGGCCAACTCTTGGATGTTGATGACGGGCTCGCTCGGCATGCTGGCCTCCACCTTGCCGGTGCAGTGGCTGTTGCCCGTGTTGGGCTGGCGCAGCCTGTTTTGGGGTTTGGCGGTATTGGTCTTGTTGGCGATGGCTTGGATCGTGGTGCAAGTGCCTCGGTGGACGACCTCCGCTGCCACCACAACCGCCACCACGGCCGCGGCGGACAACGGAGGGTACGCTGAAGTCTGGCGCCACCCCTACTTTCGCCGTCTGCTGCCCATGGGTTTTTTCAGTTATGGCGGCATGGTCGCCATGCAAACCCTGTGGGCCGGGCCGTGGATGGTGAAGGTCTGTGGCTACTCGGCGTTAGAGGCCGCCACAGGTCTGTTTTGGGTCAATGTCACGATGCTGGTCACGTTTTGGTCCTGGGGCATGCTCAGCCCGTGGCTGGCCAAAAAAGGCTGGCAGGCCAACACCTTGATGGCCTGGGGTTTGCCG
Organism: uncultured Burkholderiaceae bacterium; assembly: GCA_964531605.1. Taxonomy (GTDB): domain Bacteria; phylum Pseudomonadota; class Gammaproteobacteria; order Burkholderiales; family Burkholderiaceae_C; genus Defluviibacillus. The sequence goes on from CAZHDP010000123.1 coordinate 5,344, forward strand.
TCCAGCCTGGTCATGCTGGCCCTGGTCATTGGCCTGGGGTCTGAGGCCAACATCGCAGCCGCTGTCTTGTGGGCCTTGTTCTGCATGGGGAGCAGCTTTGCCTCGTTGTCGCAACCGGCGTTGGCGTTGGCTTTCCCCCCCGCGTTGGCTGGCAGGGCACTGTCTGCCTACAACTTGGTGATCTTTGCGGGGGTGTTTGCCGTGCAATGGGGCATTGGTTTGGCGATCGATGCGTTCAAAACAGCGGGCTGGACCGAGGTGGCCGCATACCAAGCGGCCATGGGCCTGTTTTGGCTCAGTTGCCTGGGGGCTTACCTCTGGTTCATCGGGACGGGAAGATTCACATCAGAGGTCTCGCGCTCCATGACCGACAAAACGCCATAATTCCACCATGAACAGCATTCTCATCATTGCCCATGCGCCTTTGGCTCATGCGTTGCGGGCCTGTGCTTTGCACGTGTTCCCGGACTGCGGCGACGCGGTGGTGGCTTTGGACGTCCAACCCAACACGCCGCCTGAGGAATCCCTGGCGATGGCCCGCATCCTGCTGTCACAACAATCTGCACCCACTACAGTGGTGCTGACCGATATTTTTGGGGCCACGCCCTGCAATGTGGCGCAAAAGCTGGTGGACGGACTGCGCACCAAACTGATCGCTGGTGTCAACCTGCCTATGTTGCTGCGTTGTGTGACCTACCGGCAAGAACCCCTGGACCTGCTGGTGACCAGGGCGGTCGCCGGTGGTACGCAAGGCGTCATGCCAGTGGCGATCACGGCACCCCAGAACCAACAGAAACGAAACCATGATCAAGACCACCACGACCATCAGCAATAAGCTCGGCCTGCACGCGCGTGCATCTGCCAAGCTCACCAAACTGGCGGGCAGCTTCCCTTGTGAAGTGTGGCTGTCCAAGGGTGAGCGGCGCATCAATGCCAAGAGCATCATGGGGGTCATGATGTTGGCCGCTGGCCTGGGCAGCACCGTGACGCTGGAGACCGAAGGCGATCGAGAGCAAGAAGCCAGCGATGCCATCCTGGCCCTGATCGCGGACAAATTTGGAGAAGGTGAATGACCTTTGCGGTTCACGGCATCGCGGTATCGCGCGGCGTCGCCATCGGGCGCGCTGTGCTGGTCGGGCGCGTCGACGTTGAACATTACTTCATCAAGTCCGAGCAAATCGAATCTGAAATCGACCGTGTGCGTGTGGCGCGCGATGCGGTGGTGGACGAGCTGCAAAAACTCCAGCTGAGCCTCGCGGACATGGGCCCCAAAGACGCCCCGCACGAATTGGGCGCGCTGCTGGACGTGCACCTCATGCTGCTCCAGGATGACGACCTCACCGAAGGCGTCAAACACTGGATCCGCGATCGGCTCTACAACGCCGAATGGGCGTTGACGGCGCAACTCGAAGTCATCTCTCGCCAGTTCGATGAGATGGAAGACCCCTACCTGCGCGAGCGCAAGGCTGACCTTGACCAAGTGGCCGAGCGTGTGTTGCAGCGCATGGTGGGTGCGGCGCTGCCGATGTCCCCCTTGCAGCGCACGGTGAACGCCAAGCGTCGCAAATCAGACCAGCAAGCCCAGCTCGATGGCATGCTCGACGACACCGTGGATGTGCCTCTGGTGCTGATCGCCCACGACCTGTCGCCGGCCGACATGCTGCAATTCAAACGCAGCGTGTTCGCGGGGTTTGTGACCGACGTGGGCGGCAAGACGTCGCACACGGCCATCGTCGCACGCAGCATGGACATCCCGGCCGTGGTGGGCGCACGCAGCGCCAGCCAATTGGTGCGGCAAGACGACTGGGTCATCATCGATGGTGACGCAGGCGTGATGGTGGTGGACCCCTCGCCGATCATCTTGGCCGAATACGGTTTCAAGCAGCGCCAAGGTGAACTTGAACGCAGCCGACTGAACCGCTTGCGTCACACGCCATCGGTCACCTTGGATGGTCAAAAAGTCGAGTTGCTTGCCAACATCGAAATGCCTGAAGACGCCAAGGGCGCCGTAGAGGCTGGTGCTGTTGGCGTGGGCCTGTTCCGCAGCGAATTCCTGTTCATGGGCCGCCAGGGCAAACTGCCCGACGAAGAAGAGCAATACCAAGCCTATTGCGCGGCCATCGAGGGCATGCAAGGCTTGCCGGTCACCATCCGCACGGTGGATGTCGGGGCCGACAAACCACTCGATACGCGGCGTGAAAAAGCCAACAAGGAAGACGCCTTTTTGAACCCCGCCCTGGGCTTGCGCGCCATACGGTGGAGCTTGGCCGACCCCGCCATGTTCCTCACCCAGTTGTGTGCCATCCTGCGTGCGGCGGCCCACGGCGGTGTGAACCTGCTGATTCCCATGCTGGCCCACGCCAGCGAGATCCGCCAGACCTTGGCTTTGGTGGACCAGGCGCGGGCCGAGTTGGACGCCCGTGGTGTGGCGTACGGCAAAGTGCGCATCGGCGCGATGATCGAAATCCCGGCTGCAGCGCTCAACCTGAAGCTGTTCATCAAATACTTTGATTTCCTGTCCATCGGCACCAACGACCTGATCCAGTACACCCTGGCGATAGACCGGGCCGACGAAGCCGTTGCCCACCTGTATGACCCTTTGCACCCGGCGGTGTTGCGTTTGGTGGCTGACACGATCCGTGAGGCCAACACCCACGCCAAAGGGGTCAGCGTGTGTGGCGAGATGGCAGGAGACGCCAGCTTCACCCGCTTGCTGCTGGGCCTGGGTCTGCGCACGTTTTCGATGCACCCGTCGCAAATCCTCACCGTCAAACAAGAGGTGTTGCGTTCGGACGCCGGGAAACTCGCGTCCTGGGCGCAGCGCGTGCTGGAGGCGGAAGACCCGGCTGCGCTGATGAACTCAAAACCTTGATCTGATTTTCTTCAGGAGTCGCTCGTGCGAATCACATCCATCCTCTCCAAACTGCAAAGCCCCGGCCTTGGTCAACGCGGGTGTCTGTTGGTGTCTCTGTTGGTGTGCCTGTCCTGGCCTTTGGGCAGCACGGCCCAAGTGTCGCCCACGTCTTCGGGCACACCCAGCGCGGCCCAAATGGTCGAGCAACTCAAAGCGCCGTCGCGCACCCGCAGCTTGGCGGGCATGGTCGGTGGAGGCGAGGGCGGCGCCACCCGCAACTTGACCATCGAGGCGCAGCAGCCTGACGCGGCCACGGCCAACGCCAACCCAAACGCCACGCTGGTGCGCCCCTCGCTGTC
>CAZHDP010000124.1:0-8510 GCA_964531605.1 uncultured Burkholderiaceae bacterium
CATTGATATGCATTTCATGGATATGACTTATTTCATTTATTTTATTGTTGAATAAAGTTTAAAGACCCACACTCCGACGACGACACAAGCCGGAGACATGCGTGGAAGTTTCATTCAGCACCGAGATACAGCAGCTGCGCCAAGGCGCGGGCGAGACCTTTCACGGGGAAGGCATTCTGGCCATCACCAAGGCCTTGCTGCAATCTGGCGTGGCCTACGTGGGCGGTTACCAGGGCGCGCCCGTCTCGCACCTGCTGGACGTGATGGTCCAGGCCAAGCCATACATGGATGAACTTGGCGTTCACGTTGAGGCATGCGCCAATGAAGCATCGGCAGCGGCCATGCTGGGCGCGTCCATCCACTACCCCTTGCGCGGCGCGGTGACCTGGAAATCCATCGTGGGCACCAACGTCGCGGCCGACGCCCTGAGCAACCTGTCCTCACCCGGGGTCACAGGTGGCGCGCTGATTGTGGTGGGCGCAGATTTTGGTGAGGGTGCCAGTGTGATCCAAGAACGCACCCACGCCTTTGCGCTCAAATCAACCCTGCTGATGCTGGACCCCAGACCTGAACTGGAAAACATGGTCAACATGGTGGAACATGCGTTCAGGCTTTCCGAGGCGTCTAACATGCCAGCGATATTGGAGCTGCGCATCCGCGCTTGCCATGTGCGCGGCAGCTTCGTCTGCAAGGACAACCTGTCGCCCAAGATCTCGACCAAGGCCTTGATGGCCGAGCCGGCCGGGTTCAATTACGACAAATTGGCTCACCCGCCCGTCACGTTTGGCCACGAAAAGCGCAAAGTCGAAGAGCGCATCCCCGCAGCGCGGCGCTACATCGTCGAACACGGTCTGAACGAATTGCATGACGGGCAACACCAGCACCTCGGCATCATCGTCCAAGGCGGCATCTACAACACGCTGATCCGCGCGCTGCAGCAGTTTGGCTTGGCGGACGCGTTTGGCCAAGCCGACATCCCGCTGCTGGTGCTCAACGTGACCTGCCCTTTGGTCCCAGAGCAGATCGCCGAGTTCACCCACGGCAAGACGGCCGTGCTGGTGGTGGAAGAAGGCACCCCCGAATACATCGAGCAAGAAATCGCCACCTTGCTGCGTCGCCGAGACCTGCAGACGCGCCTGCACGGCAAAGACATGATGAGCGCCACAGGCGAACTCAACGCCGAAGCCATGACACGCGGTTTAGGTGCCTTTTTGGCCCAACACCTGCCGCAGGTTGACGTGGCGGCAGGCATGGATTGGCTGGCCGACAACGCCCAGCGCCGCCAAGCCGTGGCACAGCAAATCACCCGAGAGGCACCGCAAGGTCTGCCGGTGCGTCCCCCGGGTTTTTGCATTGGCTGCCCCGAGCGCCCTGTGTTTTCGGCCATCAAACTTGCACAACAAGACCTGGGGCCCATGCACATCGCGGCCGACATCGGTTGCCACGCATTCGGCACGTTTCCGCCTTTTTCGTTTGGGCATTCCATCCTGGGTTATGGCATGAGCTTGGCCAGCCGTGCCGGGGTCTCACCGATGATGCAACGGCGCACGTTGTCCATCATGGGCGACGGTGGCTTTTGGCACAACGGCTTGCTGACCGGCGTGCAGAGCGCCTTGTTCAACGGCGACGATGCCGTGCTGATGATTTTCAAAAACGGCTACACCTCGGCCACCGGCACGCAAGACATCCTGTCAACGCCCAGCCAGCACAGCAAAGACCTGGCTGCTGACAAAAGCACCAGCGTGGTTCACACCAACCAGTCCATTGAACGCACCTTGCAAGGCATGGGTGTGCAATGGCTGCGCACCGTGACCACCTACGAGGTGGCCACCATGCGCCAGACCTTGCATGATGCGTTCACCAGCGATTTCAATGGGCTCAAAATCATCATTGCCGAAGGCGAGTGCCAGTTAGAGCGCCAGCGTCGCATCAAACCCTGGATTGCCAGCCTGCTCAAACAAGGCGAGCGTGTGGTACGGGTGAAATATGGCGTGGACGACGACGTCTGCAATGGCGACCACGCCTGCATCCGCTTGTCCGGCTGCCCCACGCTGACGCTCAAAGACAACCCAGACCCCCTCAAAGTTGACCCCGTTGCCACCGTGATTGACGGGTGTGTGGGTTGCGGTTTGTGCGGCGAAAACGCACACGCAGCCACCCTGTGCCCCTCGTTTTACCGCGCAGAAGTCATCCAAAACCCCAAATGGCATGAGCGCTTGGTCCATGCCCTTCGACGCACCATCGTCAAACACTTGCAACCAGCGTGATCACGATGAACCCCTCAACCCCACAACACCCCATTTCACTGCTGATCTGCGCCCTCGGTGGCGAAGGCGGTGGCGTGCTCACCGAATGGCTGATCGACGTCGCCCGCCACGCAGGCTATGCAGCCCAAAGCACCTCCATTCCTGGCGTGGCCCAGCGCACAGGGGCCACCACCTACTACCTTGAGGTGTTCCCTGTGCCCTTGGCAGCGTTGAACGGCAAGCGCCCGGTGTTCAGCCTCAACCCTGTGCCCGGCGCCCTCGATGGCTTGGTGTCGTCCGAGCTGCTGGAAACGGCACGCCAAGGCAGCCTGGGCCTGCCCTCGCCAGCGCGCACGGTGGTCATCACCTCGTCGGCCCGCACCCTGACCACCCTGGAGCGCATGGCGATGGGAGACGGCCGTACCGAGCCCGAAGACTTGCTGGCCGTGGTGCGTGCGGTCAGCCGTGAACACCACGTGCTCGACATGGCTGACCTGGCCCGCCGTGCTGGCACCATCGTCAGCGCGGTGATGCTGGGCACCATCGCCGCCAGCGGGCTGTTGCCCTTCCCTCGCAGCGCTTACGAGGCGGTCATTCAGCAAAGTGGCGGCTCGGCTGCGGCCAGCCTGCGCGGCTTTGTCGCAGGCTGGGAAGCGGTCGCGACACCGCGCGAGCAAGCAGCCATGGTCGCCGACATGGCCAGAGAATTGCTATCAAATAAAGAGCAACCAATCCAATCAAATCATGCGGTAGGCACTGATTTTCTCCAAGAATTTCCAGCTGCGCTGCGCGAACGGATCGCATTGGGCCATGCCCGCATGCTGGACTACCAAGGCCCCGCTTATGCAGCGCTCTACCTGGAACGGCTGCAACGTGTGCTGGCGGCGGAATCAGGCAGTGCAGGCAAAAACACCAGCGAAATCTCGGGGGACATCACGCACGAGATGGCCCGTTGGCTGGCCTTGTGGATGGCTTTTGATGACATCGTGCGCGTGGCTGACCTCAAAAGCCGCGGCAGCCGCTGGTTGCGCGTCAAAGGAGAAGTCAAAGCCAAAGACCATGACCTGCTCCAGGTCTACGACCATTTCAAACCCGGGGTGCCTGAGTTCGCCGCCTTGTTGCCCCAGCGCTGGGCACAAAAGCTGGTGGCCTGGGACCGCCGTCGCCAAGCCTCAGGCAAGACACCCTGGGCCATGCCGCTGAAAGTCGGTACCCATTCCGTGCGCGGCATGCTCGCATTGCGGGGACTGGCCAGCCTGAAAGCACTGCGCCCCTACAGCAGCCGTTATCACCAAGAACAAGCCTTGATTACCACTTGGCTCGACAGCGTGGTGACTGGCACGCTGGCCCACCCACAGTTGGGCCATGAATTGGCCTTGTGCGGTCGGCTGATCAAAGGCTATGGTAGCACCAATGAGCGCGGCAAAGACAACCTGTTGCACATCGTCAACCATTTGGCCACCAGCGCGATGCCCGCCTTCGAACGCGCTCAAGCCGTCGCTGCGGCACGCACGGCGGCACTGGCTGACGATGCAGGTCAAGCCCTGGACCGCACTTTGGTGCAGCACGGCGCACCGGCCAGAGCGGTCAAAGAACAACCGATACGCTGGATGCGTCGCCCCAGCGTGTCGAAATGAACGCTGACCCGGGGATAAACACCATAACGACCCACCTCGGTTCCGTTATACAACGTAACTTTAACCACACCACTCACACCCACAGAGGAGACACCATGGCCCACTTCACTTCCGCCTTCACGCTCACGGCTGCAGCCCTCACAGCGGCAGCCGCGCTCACCACGGGCATCGCCCACGCCCAAGACAAGCCCGTGCTGCTCAAACTCTCCAGCTGGGTGCCTGCTCAGCATGCACTGAACCCCGCGCTGCAAGCCTGGGGCGAGAGCCTGAAAAAAGCCTCTGGCGGCACCTTGAGTTCCACGCTGTTCCCGTCTGAACAACTGGGCAAGGCGTTTGACCACTACGACATGGCGCGTGACGGCATTGCCGACTTCTCTTATGTGAACCCCGGCTACCAACCTGGCCGCTTCCCGATCTTTGCGGCATCCTCTTTGCCGTTCATGGTGTCCAACGCCAAAGCAGGCTCGGCCGCCATTGACGCGTGGTACCGCCAATACGCCGCCAAGGAAATGAAGGACGTGCATTTCTGCTTTGCGTTTGCACACGACCCTGGTGCCTTCCACTCCCGCAAAAAAATCACCTTGCCCAGCGACATCAAGGGCATGAAGATCCGCCCCGCCACGTCCACCATAGGCCAAATGGTCACTTCGCTGGGTGGCACCAATGTGCAAGCGTCTGCGCCTGAATCGCGCGACATGTTGGAACGTGGTGTGGCCGAGGCCATCACCTTCCCCTGGGGTTCGCTCACCCTGTTTGGCATCGACAAGGTGGTCAAGTACCACATGGACGCCCCCCTGTACGTGACCCCCTTCGTGTGGGTCATGAACAAAGACAAGTACACCGCCATGTCTGCCACCCAAAAAAAAGCGGTAGACGACCACTGCACCAGCGAATGGGCTGAAAAAGTGGGCAGCGCCTGGGCTGATTTTGAAATCGGTGGCCACGCCAAGTTGGCCGCTGACACCAGTCGCGAGGTCTACAAACTCACGCCCGATCAGCTTGCCGCATGGCGGGGTGCCATGGGCCCTGTCGAAACCCAGTGGGCCGAAGGCGTGAAGAAGGCAGGCGCTGACCCCAAAGCGGTGATGGACGGCTTCAAAGCCTCGCTGGCCAAATACAAGTCGGCACTCTGAACAGCCTGAGCACGGATTGAAAGGAAAAGGTCATGAGCCAACGCAACCTGGCCGATCGCATGATCAATGCGATCGAGTGGCTGGCAGCCCTGTTTGTCGGCATCGTCGCGCTGAACATCTTCGTGGCCGTCGTGCTGCGCAAGTTTTTCAGCACCTCGATTCCCGACTCTTACGACTTCGGCCGCATGTTGCTGGGCATCTTGATCTTTTGGGGCATCGCGGCCACCAGCTACCGGGGTGGGCACATCACGGTAGACCTGGTGTGGTCGGCCGTGAGCCCACGCCTCAAGCGCGTGATCGACATCTTTGCCACGCTGGTGTTGTTGTTTGTGGTGATCGTGCAAACGGCCATGTTGTTTGACAAGGTACGGGGTACTTACGTTGACAACGTGCTCACCTATGACCTGAACATCCCGACTTGGCCCTTTTATGCGATCGCCTGGGCCGGTGACGTGTGCGCCGTGCTGCTGATCGCCATCCGCACCTGGCGCCTCATTGCCAACCCCGCCTCGCTGGACGAAGAGCACGCCAGTGAACAGGCCGACGCCGCACACACCTCTATCAAGCACTGAGCTGAACCATGAACACAGACCTCGTCGCCCTGCTGGGCTTTGTCTCTCTTTTCGTGCTCATGCTGCTGCGCGTGCCTGTCGGCATGGCCATGGGCTTGGTGGGGGTCACGGGCTACAGCTACATCGTGGGTGTGGGCCCGGCGCTCAAACTGGTGGGGCAAACCTCGATGCGCACCGTGACCGATTACACCTTTGGCGTGATCCCCATGTTCATGCTGATGGGCTCACTGGTTTCCGTATCGGGCGTGAGCCGGGAGCTGTTCAAAGCAGCGAACTCCATGATCGGCCACTTGCGGGGTGGCTTGGGCGTGGCCACGGTGTTGGCCTGCGGGGGCTTTGCTGCCATTTGCGGCTCATCGGTGGCCACAGCGGCCACGTTTTCGGCGGTGGCCTACCCCGAGATGCGTCGATTCAATTACCCGCAATCTTTTTCGACAGGCGTGATTGCAGCTGGGGGCACGCTGGGGGCCATGCTGCCACCGTCCACCGTGTTGGCCGTGTTCGCGATCCTGACCCAACAAGACATCGGCAAGTTGTTCATGGCAGGCATCATCCCGGGCCTGCTGGCAATGCTGATGTACGTGATCACCATCATGATCATCGTCAAAGTGCGTCCTGACTGGTTGCCTGCGGGTGAACTCAAGCCATGGAGCGAACGCGTGGCTGATCTGAAGAACGTGTGGGCCCCGTTGGTCTTGTTCCTGTTCGTCATCGGTGGCTTGTATGGCGGCTTTTTCACCCCCACGGAAGCCGGGGGTGTGGGTGCGAGTGGTGCCTTCATCCTGGGTGTGGTGCGCGGCAAACTCGACCGCGCCAAGATCCGTGAAGCCTTGCTGTCGGCCACCCGCACGGCGGCTGCCGTGTTCACGGTGTTGATCGGTGCGCTGTTGTTTGGCTACTTTTTAACGATCACCCAAAGCCCACAAAAACTCACTGAATTTCTGACCAGCCTGGGGGTTGGCCGCTACGGGGTGTTGGCGATGATCATGGTGATGTACCTGATCCTGGGCTGTTTGATGGACGCCATGGCCATGATCATCTTGACCGTGCCCATCATCTTCCCGGTGGTTGTCGCGCTGGGCTTTGACCCGATTTGGTTTGGCATCATCATCGTGATGACGGTGGAACTCGGCTTGATTCATCCGCCGGTGGGGATGAACGTCTTTGTGATCAAGAGCGTGGTGAAAGACGTCAGCTTCACCACGATTTTCAAAGGTGTGCTGCCTTTTGTGGCCACAGACATCATCCGCTTGATCATCTTGATTGCCTTCCCCGTGATTGCGCTGTGGCTGCCCAACCGGATGGGTTGACACCCCACAACGCGATCACAACAGGGCTGGTGCCTCACAGCACCAGGATGGCACGGAAGTCGTTGACGTTGGTATGGGTAGGCCCGGTAATGACCAAGCCGCCCAAAGGCTCAAAGTACCCGTACGCGTCATTGCGGTCAAGGTAACCGGCGATTCGCATGCCCTTGCTCGCAGCAAGAGCCAGGGTGTCAGGTGCCACAAACGCACCCGCGTTGTCTTCGATGCCGTCGATGCCGTCGGTATCGGCGGCCAATGCCCACACGCCCGCCTGGCCTTGCAAGGCTTGTGCTAGCCCTAAGCAAAACTCGCCAGCACGGCCACCTCGGCCTCGTGGCGTGCCCTCAGGGGCTTTGCGCACGGTGACCGTGGTTTCCCCACCGCTGAGGATCACACAGGGCTTGGCAAACGGTTGCCCACGCAAGGCCACCGCTCGAGCCAAGGCCGCTTGCACTTTGCCCACCTCACGCGACTCGCCTTCCATTTCGTCAGACAAGATGTACGCCGACACACCCGCCGCACGGGCGACGGCTGCAGCGGCTTCCAGCGACTGCTGCGGCGTGGCCATCATGCAGACCTGATGCCCGTCAAAACGAACGTCGCCGGGTTTCGGGGTTTCCAGCAGATTTTGGGCCAACAAATCGGCCATTCCCGCAGGCAATTCAATGTTGTAGCGCTTCAAAATCTGTAGCGCGTCTGCGCAGGTGGTCACGTCGGGCACGGTGGGCCCACTGGCGATCACACCGGGGTCGTCACCGGGCACATCGCTGATGGTCAAGGTGACCACGCGGGCAGGTGCACAGGCCGCAGCCAAACGACCGCCTTTGATGCGTGAGAGGTGCTTGCGCACGCAATTCATCTCACCGATGTTGGCGCCACTGTTGAGCAAGGCTTGGTTGATGCGCTGCTTTTCAGGAAAGCTCAGGCCCAAGGCCGGCAAGGTCAACAGCGCTGAACCGCCACCCGAAATCAAACACAGCACCAGGTCATTGGCCGTGAGGCCTTGCACCATGGCCAAAATGCGCTCGGCAGCTTGCAGGCCCGCCGCATCGGGCACCGGGTGAGAGGCTTCGACCAGCTCAATGCGCACAGGCAAACCTGCGGGACGCGGGGGGATGTGGTGGTACCGCGTGACCACCAACCCTTCCAGCGGTGCATCCGCTGGCCACAAGGCCTCCAAGGCCTGGGCCATCGAGCCCCCAGCCTTGCCCGCACCGATGACGATGGTGCGCCCTTTGGGGGGGGTGGGCAAGTGCGCCGCCATGTTGTGCAAGGGCATGGCGCGGGTGACCGCGGCTTGGTACAGCGCCTCAAGGAACGCACGCGGGGACTGGGTCGGGTCAGGAGTCATGGCGATAGATATACGAGATGAACGTGCGCGATGAACGTGCGAGATGGACGCGTCGGACAGCAGTGGTCAGGCGATGGACGCTACCACGGCCGCCGTCACTTGCGCCGTGGTCGCTTTGCCACCCAAATCACCGGTGTGCAGGCTGGGGTCTGCGGTGACTTTTTCAATCGCCGCCATCAAGCGCTGAGCGGCAGCAGGCTCGCCCAGGTGTTCCAGCAGCATCACGCAACTCCAGAACGTGCCCACCGGGTTGGCCAAGCCTTT
>CAZHDP010000125.1:0-8508 GCA_964531605.1 uncultured Burkholderiaceae bacterium
GGGCATGGGGTTCAGTCCCGTGTGACGCGCAGCAGTTCTTCGCGCGATGTGATGCCTTGTGCCACGAGGCGTTCTCCGTCATCCCGCATCAGGGTCATGCCCGACGCGAGCGCCGCTGTGCGGATGTCTGCTTCCGCTGCGCGGTTGTGGATTTGGGCCCGGATGGCGTCGTCAGTCACCAGCAACTCAAACACCCCGGTGCGGCCCATGTAGCCCGTTTGACCGCATTCGGCGCAGCCTTTGCCTTGACAGTGACTGCACACCTTGCGCACCAGGCGCTGCGCCAGCACGCCCAACAGGCTGGAGCTCAGCAAAAACGGTTCTACACCCATGTCCGTCAAGCGCGTCACGGCGCTCGCTGCGTCGTTGGTGTGCAAAGTGGCCAGCACCAGGTGACCCGTTAACGAGGCTTGGATGGCAATTTGCGCGGTCTCAAAATCCCGTATCTCGCCAATCATGATCACGTCCGGATCTTGGCGAAGGATGGCGCGCAGGGCTTTGGCAAAGGTCAGGTCAATTTTGGCGTTGACCTGTGTTTGCCCTACGCCGGGCAATTCATATTCGATGGGGTCTTCCACCGTCATGATGTTGCTGTGGCTGGCGTCCAGTTGGCTCAAGGCCGCATACAGCGTGGTTGTTTTGCCAGAGCCGGTAGGGCCAGTCACCAAAATGATGCCGTGGGGCTGGGCAATCAAATGCTTCAACCGGGCCAGGGCGTCACCTTGCATGCCGACCGATTCCAGGCTCAGGGTGCCGCCGCTCTTATCGAGCAAACGCAGCACGGCGCGTTCGCCGTGGGCACTGGGCAGGGTGCTCACCCGCACGTCCACGGCACGTGTCCCGATGCGCAAGGAAATGCGTCCGTCTTGCGGCAAACGCTTTTCTGAGATGTCCAAGTCAGCCATGATCTTCAGGCGCGAAATCAGGGCTGCGTGCAGTGCCCGATTGGGTTGCACCACCTCGCGCAGACTGCCGTCCACCCGAAAACGCACACAGCTGTGGCGCTCATAGGGCTCGATGTGGATGTCGCTCGCCCCGTCCCGGGCCGCTTGCGTCAGCAGGGCATTGAGCATCCGGATGATCGGCGCGTCATCGCTGGTCTCCAGCAGGTCTTCTATGGCGGGCAGGTCCTGCATCATGCGGGTCAGATCGGCCTCGCCTTCCACTTCACTCACCACCGCCGCTGCGCTTGACTCACCATTGGCATAGGCTGCCGAGATGCGGTTCATCAAGGTTTCGTGAGCTTCGGAGTGCACATGGTGGACCTGGTACTTCCGGTTGACTTCGCTGATGCCACTGGTGGGGGTGCCGGGGTGCATCCACAACAACAGTTCACCCGCTTTGTCTTCCAGCAGCAGTTGTTGGGTGCGCGCAAAGGCGTAGGGCAAGGGGTAGCGCATGGCTTACTTGGTGTTGGCCTCGACTGGCGCTGCAGGCGTGTTCGCAGAGCTTGGCAAGATGGCTGCACCCGCCAGCGGCAACACCGGCGTTGCGGTGGGTTGCATGCCTTGCTGGATCGAACGCATCTGCTCATAGCGGTCTTGAGACAAAGCATCGGCAGCTGCTGCATCGCGCAAGACCACAGGGCGTAAGAAGACCATCAAATTGGTTTTGCTGCGGGTGCGCGATTGCGACTTGAACAGGTTGCCGATGATGGGGATGTCCCCCAAGCCGGGCACCTTTTCCAGGTTGCCGGAGTAGTTGTCTTTGAGCAGTCCCCCCAGCACGACCACACCGCCGTCTTCCACCAACACCGTGGATTCAATCGATCGCTTGTTGGTGGTTGGGCCTTTGGAGTCGTTCACGGTCGAGGCTTGTACATCTGACACCTCTTGGAACACCTGCAGTTTGATGGTGCCGTTCTCGCTGATTTGGGGCTTCACTTTCAAGGTCAGGCCCACGTCCTTGCGCTCAATGGTCTGGAATGGGCTGACCGTACCGCCAGTGGTGCCGGTGTTGGTGAATTGCCCGGTGACAAAGGGGCGGTTCTCGCCCACCACGATGCGGGCTTCTTCGTTGTCCAGCGTCAACAGATTGGGTGTGGACAACACGTTGCCGTCGCCCGTGGTCTCGATGAAGCGCGCCAAGGCTCCCAGTACGTAACGCCCGTTGACGCGTTGCATCAACCCGATGTTGCCACCAGTGGCCGGCAAGGTAGAACCGGTGGCTGCGCCTGTGGCCAACGAAATGATGTTGGCCCCGGCGACCGAGCTGCTGAAATTGGTGCCGAGCAACCCAATCACGCCACTGCCGTTGCTGCCCACCGGGCTCTGCCACTGCACACCAAAGTCAGCGGCCCGGTCCGCATTGACCTCGGCGATCAGGCTTTCCACATAGACCTGAGCCCGACGGCCATCGAGCTTTTCAATCACCGCGCGAAGTTGCCGGTATTGTGGTTCGGGCGCCGTGATGATCAACGTGTTCGTTGCGGGGTCCGCTTGGATCTGCCCTCCCGTCGAGGGCTGTGTGGCCGTGTTGGCCGAGCCCGAGGACAGGGTCGACCCGGTGCTCAACCCCGAGGTGGGGGCTGGTGCTGTGGCCGGAGTGATGCTGGCAACCGTGTTGGGTGTTCCTGTATTCGGGCGAGCCTCCGCAGACAAGGCTGCTCGAAGGGTGACCGCCAGTTTGGTGGCGTCGGCATTCTTCAAATGCACCACGTAGATGTTGCCTGCGCCGCCATTGCTGGTGTTGCCCGGTTGGTCGAGCTTGCTGACCAGGGATTTGACCAAGGCCACGCGCGCGGGGTTGGCCGCACGCAAAATCAAGGAATTGCTGCGAGGTTCGGCCACCAAGGTGGTTTTGAACGAGGTGTCTGCCTGGCCTGCTCCCGCCGCTGCTGGCGTGCCCCCTGACTCGATCAGCTTCAGCACCAGCGGCGCCAAGTCAGCCGCCAAGGCGTGTTTCAGCCCAATGATCTCCACGTCGGAGGCATTGGACACGTCCAACGCTGCAACGATGCGTGCGATGCGTTGCAGGTTGTCGGCGTAATCTGTGATGACCAGTGAATTGTTGCCAGGGTTGACGTTGATCGTGTTGTTCGGGCTGATCAAGGGGCGCAACACAGGCACCAGGTTGTTGGCATTCTCGAAATTCAGCGGGAAGATTTGCGTTTGAATCTGGCTGTTGCCTGCTGTCACGGAACCCACGGATACCGTGCCGCCTTGCAGCTTGGCATCGGCCTCCGGCACGACCTTGTGCAAGCCCGAGGATTCCACCACCGTGAAACCCTGCATGCGGATCTGCGCCAAAAACAAGTTGTACGCCGTTTGAGGGGGCACGGCGCGCTCGGTGGTCATGGTCACCGAGCCCTTGACCCGAGGGTCAATCACCATGTTGCGGTTGTTCATGATGCCAATGGCCCGTGCCACGGCCTCGATGTCGGCGTTCACAAAATCCAGCACCACGGCTTCACCCGCCTTGAAGTTGCCCGATGGTGCTGCCCCTGGGGTGCGGTTGACAGGTGACGGGGCACCCCCTGGGTTGCCCAAGGCCACAGGTGCTGCTGGTGCAACCGACTGAACCACGGTCGGCGCGGTGGTCGGTGGTGGATTCAAAGGGGGCAGCGAACCTGCGGGTTGTGCGTTGACCGTCAAAACCCCCATTACCGCAGTAAATACGGCCGTTTTAGCTATGAAATGTGTAGCATTTCGAGCCTTCAAATGACTTGGCAGAGAGAAGGAACGCGTCATAAAACTTAACCCACGGTGATGATGGATCGCGCGCCCTCGCGCCGTCCAATGATGTTCAACAGGTTCGACAGGGCGGCTTCTCGGTCGGGGGCCGCGGTGGCACTGCCATCAAAGCGCAGACGCGAACCCGCCCATTGCCCGCTGCCGCTCAACAACAGGCTGCCCTCTAACGTGTCGAGTTGCAAAGCGGTGACGCCACTGACCCCGCCGCCTTGAACGCTGAAGCGGTAACTGCCCATGGGCCGCAAGGTGGACAAGCGAGACGACATGTCACGGGCGTCCAGGGTGGCCTGACCCGTCACGCTGACGCGGCCTTGGGTGAATTCAAAACCCAGGTCGCGGCTGCGCAATTGCAAGTCACCCTCCGGTTGCAGCGTATTCCACGGTGTGCCCAAACCTGTGAGCAAGGCCGCTGGCCAATGCGACAAGCCATCGGCCAGCTTGAGTTTGCCGCCGCCCCAATGCAGGGTTGTGGTGAGTTGCAAGCCTTGTGGCGTGCAGCATGGGGCGTTCACCTGGGCTCGAAAACCTGTCCAGCTCGGGCGCACTGACCAAGAGAGTCGACCAGGCAGGGCCGTCGCATCTTTGCTGCCCTGTCCGCCGCTCAGTTCGAGCCGCGCGGACCCGTCCCACACGCGGCCCACGGGGCTGGCCAACACCACACGCCCGTCACTGGCGGTGTGCAAGGCCATCGCCAGCCAGCTGGCGGGTGCGAACCAGAGCAGACCAAACACCAAGCCACACAGCCCGCCGGCAAAGGCCGCAGACCATCCCGTTGATGCGGTCGGTGCGGTACGGCCGAGGGTGGCCAATGACGGGCGATGTGGGCTCATGGCAGGCGCATCACGATGCTGCCGTCCCACGTCACCGGTGCATGAGACGCACCGGTGGTTGGTGTGCGGGTCAATTTGGCTTCGGTGGGCAGGGCGTGGGCGTTGACCCGGGTTTGGGCGAGCCATTGCGCCAGCAATTCGGCGCTCACGGCTTTCAGGGTAACGGTGGCGCGTTCGCCCGCAACCTGGAGTTGGGCCGTCGGCCCCAAAGTTTGCTTGACCGCTGTCTCCAGCGCTTTCTGGGCTTCAGAGGATGACAGTTTGGGTTGCGATTGGAGGCCTTGGGCCTCCGTCTGCAGGGCCAGCATCAACTGCTGTTGGCGTTCAAGCTCGATCCGTTGGGTGTCTGCTGTGCGCAGGGTTTGCAGCGCCGGGCTGAGCAGCACCCACCACGTCAGGCCCAGACCCACCACCACCACGGCCAAACTGACGGCCAAGCGCTCGCGAGCTCGCAGCGTTTGCCAGCGTGCAGACAGCGAGGCTTTCACCGAGGTGCTCATGGTTGAAGTCCTGGGCGTGTTGCGGGTTGTACGCTCAGGCTGTCTTGTGCCAACTTCACCGCCAATCCCGCACCGCGCAGCGCTGTGGCGACCGCCTCAGCCGGCTCACCTTGCAAGCCCACCCCTTTGAGGGTCAATTCGCCGTCAGCGTAGTTCAGGGCCGTGAAGTCGATGGCGGCTGTGTTGGGTACGGCTCGCCCCACAGCCGAGAGCAGGTTTTCCAGGTCTTGTGCCGATGGCGCACCGGCGTTTTGCCGCAGCATGGCCAGTTCACGCGTCATTTGCACGGGGGCATCAATCACCACTTTCACGTGGGGAAAGGTGGTGGTCAGCACCGATTGCACATCGGTGCGTTGTTGCCGAACCGCCGTCTGCGTTTTCCAGGCCCAGGCGTTGAGCCCCACCAGGTGGGCCGCAACGGCCACCCCAAGCCCCCATCGCGCCGCCCGCCAACGCGGTGCGTTGGCGAGGTTGGACAAGGTGTCTCCGATCTTTTTCCATGCTCTTCTGCCACCGGAGTTGGCCAGGTCGAACTGTGCCAAGTCCCAATCTGAAGCCTGCACGGCTTGCAACCACCGTTCTGGGGCTTGTTGCAGTTGTACGGCGGTGCCAAAAACCTGGCTGGCAAGCCCTGTGACGGCGGGTTCGGCGTACACCTGAACGTCGGTGGGGTGGTCTCCTGCCAGCGCAGACCACGGCAATGTGGTCACGCCCTGGGTGCCAACGTCGGTCAACCAGGCTTGATCGGCAGCACCGGACACGTACCACCGACGAAGGGCTTGCTCGGGCGAGGCCCGCAAGGGGGAGAATTCCGGCACGATCCGAGAGACAGGGCGCCCTGCCGCTTCAAGTGGCGCCAAGGCCGCTTGCAGTTTGGCCTTGTCGCAGGCAGCCACCCACACGGTATGGCTTTCGCGGTGGGTGTCCAGCGCGAAATGCAGGGCCGCAGGGTCGTCCAGCAACCGGTCTTCCAGCAACCCCTCCAGCACGGCCCGCAAACGGGTCGCGCCGCCCGCCAAGCTGCCTTTGGGCAGGTCAACGGCGTGCCACGACAGCCACCGGCCAGGCACCAGGGCTACCACGTCAGCAGACACGCCGACATTCGGCAAGGCCGACACGGCAGCGAAACCATGGTTCTCGATCTGCATGCCGTCGCGTGTTTGCGCAAACCCGTATTCGGTGCTGGCACCGGACGGTGTTTCAGGAAGGAGAACTATCAAGGCAGACATGCTGTGGCGGATTGTAGAGAGGTGATAAGTCTGAACGACGTGAGCCGTGGTTGGAAGGTCGGTGTTCAACGTGTTGGTGCAGCCATGCCCGGCCGGTCGGGTGGCAGACGTTCTCGCCGGAGAATGCGCACCTCCATGCCGTCGCGCTGGATCACTGATTGTTCCTCTACCGTGCCTCGCGGCGTACGCAGCTTGCCTCTGACTTCAAAAAACCGTGTGTTCACGCTGTGGTCTGTGGCGTTGAGTTCCAGCCCCGGGATCACCGCCGTGGCTTCTGCCAGGGTTTTGAACGGCACCCGTTCACGCTGCCCCACCAGCCGCTGCGCCCGGGCCAAGTCGATCCCGTTGATGGCGGCGTAAAGGACTTCAGCCGAAGCGGTGTTCAGGTTCACGGTGGTTCTGGCGGGCAGCAGGGTGACATGCGGCTGCAGGATGGCCACGCTTTGGGGTGACAAACCCAGCCAGACCAATTCAGGTAAACGTTGCGGCGTCAAGGGCGCCAGCGGGCCAGAGCGGTTGTCTGCAGAGGTGTCCATCGCAAACCGCAAGTTTTCCGCGACAGCATTCAGCTCGCTCACGGGCAGCCCCAGCAGCTCAAACAGGCGCTGGAAACTGCGCAGGCCGGCCTCGCTGGGTTTGTTGCCGTCCACCAGGTTGGTGATGTTCAGCTTGGCCTGCAAGTCCGCAATGCGACCAGACAAAAAGATCTCGGAAGCGCTGTCGCCGCTGTCTGTCGTGGCGTTTTGGTCTGCGGCCGCCAAGAACGTGGACAGACGTGCTTCTGCCAAGGGCACGGCCCAGGGTTCGCTCAAGTCGTCGGCACCACCACTTCGGGCGTCTTCACGCAAGATCAACCGCGCCCAGTCGAGCGCGCCTGTCAACACCCATGCATTTTGGGCTCTGGCCCGTTCGGCGGACTCCACCTCGACGCTGCGGTATTGCTGCCACATGGCGGCACTGGCCAAGGTGGCGACCAGGGTGACGGTGAGCATGGCTGCAAGCAGGGCTGCGCCACGTTGCGGTGTGTGGCGCATCAGCTCTTGCCTCCGCTCAGGGTGGGGCGCACCCAATCTTGGGTGATGCGGCCACCCAACGGGTGCCCTGCTGGCAGTGTCAGCACCAGGCGAATGCCATCCGGCACAGACAGGTCGGGGAGGCCTGTGATGCCGCCGTTGTTGTTGCCCGCGCTCGAGAACGGGTTGCTCCAGGCGTTGCCCCGGAAATAAAACACCTGCCACTCGTTGATCGGGCTGATGGCGACTTCGCGGCGCTGATCGTCAGTGCTGGGGTTTCGGGCCCAGCGCGAGGCTTGCTCCCAGGCGTTTTGCAGGTCGCCACGGCTGCGAACGGGTGGGGATTGCCAACGCAGCCATTGTGGTGCGCCGTCAATGGTGCGCGTGGTCCACCCCACGACCAGCAAGCCGTCCATGGGGTCAGACAGGCTGCGGCGTGTCATGCGCAGCACCTGGCCATCCCAGTCCAAGGGGCGCAATGACGACACTTGCACCACTGCGTCCAGATCGGCCCGCCACTGACCCAGGGCCGATTGCGCGGCCACCACGTCGTCGCTGCGGCTTTGCGTGATCGACTGGGCGCGCACCATGCCATCGAGACCCCGCCAGCTCATGATGGCGATCAAGGCCAACACGCTGATCGCGACCAGCAGTTCCACCAGGGTGAAGCCTCGGGCTGACGTGACGGGCGGCTTGCGGTACGTCCTCATCAGTAACGCCCTACCACCGTGGAAAAGCGCAGCAGGCTGTAGCCTTCTTTGAGCACTTGGGCATCCACCCGCCTGAAGCTGGGGTTGGGGGTGGGCCGCACGGTGACTGTGATGTCGTAGCTGCGCTCCGCTTGTGTGCAGGTGCTGTTGCTGTCACCGACCGCAGGCATTTGCGATGACAGGCGCACCTTGGCCAGCTCGTTGTCGGCACAGATTTGGGCCAACAGCATGTCTGATTGCCGCTCTGCGTTGCGGGTCAACGCGGTGGTCGCTTGCAGACCAGCAATCAAGGCAATGGCCACGATGCTCAGCGCGACCAAGACTTCGATCAAGGTGAAGCCCCGTGGTGACCGTGCCAGGCAGCGGGTGGTCATCGCAGCGCGTTCTCGTCCGTCACCACTTTGAACGGGCGCAACCCGTCACTGGCCACGGCAATGCTGCGGCCTGGGTGGGCTCTGTTTTGAAGGGTGACAGACTGTTTGCCGATCAAGGGTTCGGGGCCCAGTGTGAGACGCAAGGGCGCTTTGAGGGTGG
>CAZHDP010000126.1:0-8422 GCA_964531605.1 uncultured Burkholderiaceae bacterium
CTCAGACCTCGACAGTGCCGTGTCCGCGTTCCAGGGCGGGGCCTTCGAATATTTGCCCAAGCCTTTTGACTTGCCCAAAGCCGTCGAGTTGATTCGCCGCGCGGTGGAAGAAAGCCAGCGCGAAGAGGTCGCCGAAGAGCGCATGACCGAAGCCCCCGAAATGCTCGGCCAAGCACCGGCCATGCAAGACGTGTTTCGCGCCATCGGTCGCCTGAGCCAAAGCAATGTCACGGTGATGATCACCGGTGAGTCTGGCTCCGGTAAAGAGTTGGTCGCCAGGGCATTGCACAAGCACTCACCGCGCGCCAATGGGCCATTTGTTGCTATCAATACTGCAGCAATACCAAAAGATCTGCTGGAGAGCGAACTGTTTGGTCACGAGCGCGGCGCTTTCACGGGCGCGCAAACCATGCGCCGGGGTCGGTTTGAACAGGCCGATGGCGGTACGCTGTTCCTCGACGAAATTGGCGACATGCCTTTTGACCTTCAAACCCGCTTACTGCGCGTGCTGAGTGACGGCCATTTCTACCGTGTGGGCGGACACAACGCCGTCAAAACCAATGTCCGCGTGATCGCCGCCACCCACCAAGACCTGGAACAACGCGTCAAAGAAGGTGGCTTTCGCGAAGACTTGTTCCACCGCCTGAATGTGATTCGTCTGCGCTTGCCCGCCTTGCGTGAGCGCCGCGAAGACGTGCCCATGCTCACACGTCATTTCTTGCAGCAAAGCGCCAAACAGCTGGGTGTGGAGCCCAAGCGCATCGCTGACAGTGCTTTGTCGCGCTTGGGGCAGTTCAGCTTCCCTGGCAACGTGCGCCAGCTCGAAAACGTGTGCCACTGGCTGACCGTCATGGCCCCCGCCCAGGTGATCGAGTCGAAGGATCTGCCCCCCGAGGTGCTGAACGGATCGGTCGCCGCAGGTGACAGCGCGGCATCAGCCCCACTGGTGTTGGAGCCTGAGCTTGCGATGCCATCGAGTGCCGTGATCCATGCGGCCATGGCTGGCATTGCCGTGCCTGTGCCGACTTGCAGCGCCGTGACGGTGGCATCGGCTGCCGCCTCATGGGAAGAGGGCCTGGAGGCCGAGGCCATGGCGCTTCTGGAAACGGGTCGTCACGACGTGTGGGATGCCCTCACGCGCCGTTTTGAGTCCAAACTCATTTTGACGGCGCTGGGCAACACCCGGGGACGTCGCATCGAGGCCGCGCAAAAGCTCGGTATCGGTCGCAACACCATCACCCGCAAAATCCAAGAACTCGGTCTCGAATAAGCAGGCCGCTGACAGCGCTGGGTCAAGCGAGGGTCAGCACCACCGGGGTGTGGTCACTGGGTCGCTCGTTTTTGCGTGGCAATTTGTCGATCACACAGGCCTCGGTGTGGGGCTTCAGTGCATCGCTGACCAGCACATGGTCGATGCGCAAGCCACGATTGCGTCGGAAGCCGAAATCGCGGTAGTCCCACCAGCTGAAACTTTTTTCTGGCTGTTCAAACAAGCGAAACGCATCGGTCAGGCCCAGGCCCAAGAGCGCCTTGAAATGATCGCGCTCTGCCGTGGTGTGGTGTATGGTTTCGCGCAAGCCCTCGGGGTCATGGCTGTCGCGGTCATCGGCCGTGATGTTGAAGTCTCCCATCAGCACCAGGTTCGGTGAGCGCGCCAATTCGGTGCGCAACCAGTCTTGCAGCGCCATCAGCCAGCGCATCTTGTACTCAAATTTGTCCGAGTCGGGTGCCTGTCCGTTCACAAAATACCCGTTCACCACACGCAAGGGGCCGTGGGCCGTGGGGACGGTGGCTGCGATGATGCGGGCTTGTTCATCCTCCAACCCTGGGATGTTCTTTTGCACGTCAGACACCGCCGCGCGTGTCAGCAAAGCCACGCCGTTGTAGGTCTTTTGCCCGAGCGCCGTTGCCGTGTACCCGATGGCCTCAAATGCCGCATGCGGAAACTTGTCATCGGTGAGTTTGAGTTCTTGCAAGCCCAGCACATCGACCGGATTGGCCGTCAACCAATCGATGACTTGGGGCAAACGAACGGTGAGTGAGTTGACGTTCCAGGTGGCGAGTTTCATGCGCCCATTATCCTGCGCAAGTTACCCCAGGCTTGGGTGCAAAATAAGCCCTTTGATGCCCATACGCCCCATGCCTTCCATCTTGTCTTTCTCGCTGGCCCTGCTGATCGGTGTATGGGTATTTCCCGCTGCCGCGTTGCCCGTGCCCGATACCATTGCCCAGCGCGTGTTGGTTTGTGCCGCGTGTCATGGCAAAGAGGGGCAGGCCAGTCGCGACGGGTATTTGCCCCGTATTGCGGGCAAACCTGCGGGCTACCTCTACCACCAGCTGCTCAACTTTCGGGATGGCCGTCGGCACAACGCGGCGATGATTGGCCTGGTGGACACCTTGTCTGACGCCTACCTGCAAGAGATCGCCACCTATTTCGGGGGCTTGGATTTGCCCTATGCCTCGGTGCCTGCATTGCCGTTGCCCAGTGACATGAAAGCCCGTGGCGAGGCCTTGGCGTTGAAGGGCGACGCTGCACTGCAATTGCCTGCTTGCGCCCAATGCCACGGCCCTCGTTTGACCGGCATGTTGCCCGCCACCCCCGGGCTGCTGGGTTTGCCGCGCGACTACCTGTTGAGTCAACTGGGGGCCTGGCGCACGGGGGAGCGCAAGGCGATGGCCCCTGATTGCATGGCCCACATTGCCGAGCGGCTGTCCCCTGGCGATGTGGCGGCCGTGGCGGCCTGGTTGTCGGTGCAAGCGGTGCCTGTTGACAGCAAGCCTGTTGGCCGTTCTGATGCGGCGGTGACATTGCAGCGCGGTGCTTTGCGCTGCGGCGGTGTGGTGAAGTGAGGCCCCTTGTGATGAATTTGCGTTTGAGCCGTCGTTGGGCTGTGGTGTTGGCGACGGGGCTGGTCATGGCGCTGCTGGGCGCCGCTGTGACGGGATGGGTTGTCTACCTGAACGAACGCGGCGAGCCGCCGACCACGGTCGAATCGTCTGAGCTTGCGCCATTGCCGTTGGCTTCCGCGCAGCGCATTGAGCGAGGTGCGTACCTTGCCCGCGTGGGCAATTGTGCAGCCTGTCATACCGCGCGAGGTGGTGAGCCTTATGCCGGTGGGCGTGGGATCGAGACACCTTTTGGGGTGGTCTACGCAGGCAATTTGACGCCCGACCCGCAAACAGGATTGGGACGTTGGTCCTCGGCTGATTTTTGGCGTGCTTTGCACCATGGGCGTTCCAAAGACGGACGCTACCTTTACCCTGCTTTCCCGTACACCAACACGACCTTGGTGACCCGTGAAGATGCCGATGCCATTCACGATTACCTGCGCAGTTTGCCGCCCGTGGTCAGCCCTCAACCGGCCCACACGCTGCGTTTTCCCTACAACACGCAGGCGGCGTTGATGGTGTGGCGGGCCTTGTATTTCACGCCGGCTACGGAGGCACCCGCGCCTCCATCGACACGTCAACCAACACCCCAAACTGCAGAGTGGGCCCGTGGGGCCTACCTTGCCCGTGGCCTGGGGCACTGCAGTGCGTGCCACAGTGGGCGCAATGTCTGGGGTGGCAGTACCTCTGCGCCGGGACCACAAGAGTTGGCGGGGGGCATGATTCCTGTGTTGAACTGGTACGCCCCCTCACTGCACGATCCGTCCGAAGGCAGTGTGGCCGACTGGTCGTTGGGCGAGATCGTGGGTTTGCTCAAAACCGGTGTGTCTCCAAGGGGCAGCACCCTGGGGCCCATGGCAGAGGTGGTGTACACCAGCCTGCAACATTGGTCAGAAGACGACTTGCGGGCCATCGCGGTATTTTTGCAATCGCTGCCCCGTGACAAGGTGCCTGTCAGCGCCAAAGGTGAGGTGCGCGTGGACCTGTCCAAAGGCCGCAAGCTGTATGACAGGCATTGTGCTGATTGCCATGGGGCACAAGGCGAGGGCGCCAGACCTGGCGGTGCTGTGGTGGATGCCGTGCAGGGTGAGCGGTGGGCCTATCCGCCTCTGGCGGGTAACCGGGCCGTGACCATGGATTCCACGGCCAACTTGGTTCGCATGGTGCGCAGTGGTGGTTTTGCACCATCGACCGCAGGGCACCCGCGCCCGTATGGCATGCCACCTTTTGACCTGAGCAACGACGACATGGCTGCCGTGCTCAGCTACATCCGTACCTCATGGGGCAATCAAGCAGCCCCAGTCAGTGCCTCTGGCGTGCTTTCCGGCAAGTAACATGGACATTGTTTGCTATCAAAAGTGAAGCGTTTAAGTCGGTTTTGATGATGACTGCTCATGCCGTCTATCCCTATTTTGGGGGATGCGCATCCAGCGAAGCGCTGCTTGAATGGGTGTTTTAACCAAACTCTCAGGAGCATCAGATGTTCAAGTGGTGTGCTGTCGGCATGTTGAGTGCCATGTTGATTGGCTGCGGCGGTGGAGGTGGAGGGTCTGACTCGGGTACGAACAGCAGTGGCTATTTTGGTATCACAGCCGCAAAGGGCGGGTCTTCTTACACGGTCTGCATTGACAATGCAGCCTTCGTTGACCCCAACAGTGAACAAGGAAAGGCAATTTCTGCCAAGTTGTACTACTACTATTCTCTGACTGGAAACTCGGTCAGTTTGTCGGGTACTGGCCAAGGGTGCCGAGAGAAATATCCTTTTGCTGACGTCACCATTTCTACAGCGTATTACAACGACATCGTCTCAAAAGCCACGGCCCCGCTGAGCGGCAGTAGCCCAACAGTGGAAACGCCCACGACCAACGGTGGGACGACGACGACTGGCGGCTCCACCTCTTCGTCGACCACCTATGTCACGGTTGGCGGTAACGCCAACGGCTCAGTGATTCGAGATAAATCCAACCGGGCGTTTGCCATCAATGCCTCCAGTCGTGTCGTGACCTATCTTGGGGCGGGCACTGCAAACGGGGTGAGTCCTGTTGCGCTTTCTGGTTTAACGGTTGACACGCAAGGCAAGGTGTTGGACAGCGGTTCATCGGTGGGGTATATCGGTTCCACATCCGGCTCAGACGGTAGCAAAATCTCGGTGTTTTATTGCAATGACGGGACCTACATGGACATTGCCATTTCCACCGGGTGGAGCATCTCTTGCGGGACGGGAACGAGCGCTACAGGGGGCGGTGGTGGGACCAATGTTTCCGGCGGCACAACCGGAAACGGTACTGAAGCCCCAACTGCATTGACATTCATCAATTGGAGCAACAGTGCCAACGGCGTCGTTGTACTGGATTCCACTGGCGAGCGGTTTGCGTTCAATCAGCAAACGCGTTGCATGTACAGCTACAACACGCAGAAAGAAACCTCTAACTACTGTTTGTCAGGCACAAACACTGGAAGTTTGGCGGGTATTTCATTCAGGGTATTGCTTGTCTCTGCGAATGGCGGCGGTTGTATCGCCGCGTTGGTGGACAGTTCAGGCTACATGATTGACATCTACACCAACGCATCGGGTGTTCAAGTAGCTCAGAGCAGCAGCATCAGGGCCAATACAACCGGTTGTTCTTGACCGCAAGTGGTGCTGGTGGGCCAGAAGGGCATGGTTTAAATGTGCAGCATCGCCAGTACACCCACCACGCAGCCCACGCCCGCCACGCCGAACATGCCGTATTCCAGCCACTTCTTTTTGGTCAGCAAGGCGATGGCAGCCAAGGCGATAGAGATCTGCAACATGGTGGTTGCTTGGGCCCAGCGGTGGTGCTGGTGCATTTGCTCGTCGCTCTTTTTGTCCCACTCAGTGGCTTCAGCTTCCATTTTTTCAGCCGATGCCTTGATCTCGTTTTTTTCTTTTTCGTAGCGGTCTACTTTGCCCTGGTAGGTGTCTTTTTTCTCGGCAGGCGCCAGGTCTCGGGCGAGTTCGGCCAGCGACTGTTTGGTGCTTTTAGATTGGAAGTAATTCCACTGGTTAGAAGCCTCGGTTTTCTTGATGGCGGCATTGTTTTTGTACAAACCGGCATTGGCCTGGGTGGCACCTCCCATGTAGCCAAAAATAGCACCCACCGTGGCAATGATGGCGGTCACCATCGCAATTTGGGCGGTCATGCCACCACCTTGATGGCCGTCGCCGTGCCCCCCTTGGACAGCATGTTCCAGTTCGTGGTCGTGGGGGCCGTGGACGTGAAAGCCGTGTCCTGACATGTCAATCTCCTGAGGTGCGTTGGTAAGTTACAAAACTGTAATGCAAGCCGGTGGCAGACAGATGACGCTCGCGGTTCACCTCACGCCAACCCGGGCCAAAGGCCGGTGCAAAGGCGTCACCGTCAAAGTCTGCTTCGATCTCTGTCACGACGGCTTCGGAGGCTTGTTCGATGGCTTGCGCGTAAAGTTCTGCGCCACCGATCACCCAGGCGATGCTGCCCGACGCAGCCGCGCCCTGCGCCTCTGCCAACGAGTGGGCCGCCACAGCGCCCTCGGCCCACCAATCCGGCTGGCGTGTCACCACGACGTTGACGCGCCCAGGCAAGGGCCGGAAACGGGGTGGCAGCGAATCCCAGGTTTTGCGCCCCATGATCACCGGGCAACCCATGGTGGTGCGTTTGAAGTGGGCCATGTCTTCGGGCAAGTGCCATGGCAGTTTGTTGTCTTTGCCGATCACGCCATTGGCAGCGCGGGCGTAAATGATTTTGAGCTCAACGGTCATGGCAGTCGACGTGGCTCAAATGGCCACAGGTGCTTTGATGGCCGGGTGGTGCAGGTAGTCCAGCACCTCAAAGTCCTCGTATTCGTAGTCCAAGATGCTTGCTGGACGACGCTTGATGTGCAGGCGAGGGTAGGGTTGGGGCGCGCGGCTGAGTTGAAGCTCAACCTGCTCATGGTGGTTGCTGTAGATGTGACAGTCGCCACCCGTCCAGATGAAATCGCCCACCGCCAGATCGCACTGTTGGGCCACCATGTGGGTGAGCAGCGCGTAGCTGGCGATGTTGAAAGGCACGCCCAAAAAGATGTCTGCACTGCGCTGGTACAGCTGGCATGACAACTTGGCAGGTTCGCCTTCGACTTGGGAGGGTGCCACGTAAAACTGGAAGAACGCGTGACAGGGCATCAACGCCATTTTGTTCAGGTCGGCCACATTCCAGGCGCTCACGATGATGCGGCGCGAGTCGGGGTTGGTCTTTAATGTCTTGATGACTTCTGCAATCTGGTCAATGTGCCCGCCGTCTGGCGTTGGCCAACTGCGCCACTGCACGCCATACACCGGTCCCAAATCGCCGTTTTCTTTGGCCCACTCGTCCCAAATGCTGACACCACGCTCTTTGAGCCAGTTGTTGTTGCTGCTGCCCGTGAGGAACCACAACAGTTCCTGAATGATGGATTTCAGGTGCACTTTTTTGGTGGTGACCAACGGAAAGCCTTCGTTCAGGTCAAAACGCATTTGGTAACCGAACACGCTGCGCGTGCCTGTGCCTGTGCGGTCGGTCTTGGCCACGCCCGTGGTGTACACGTGGCGCATGAAATCTTCGTATTGGGACCGGATGATGGGGGCGTGTGACATGGTGAGAGCGCAGGGTTCAACAACAGCGACAAATGACAGCGAAAAATGACAGCGACGAATTATGCAGTGGCAGCTCTGGCCGCCGCTGCGGATTTCAACCGGATGCGCACGTGGAGGGCGCAGGCGGTGAACAGGACCAGACAGAGCGCTATTTCAACCATCGCCAGGTAGGCGCTGGGCGCACGGTCGCCCCAGGCGCGCACCACGCCCTCGGTGAAGTAAAGCCACACCAACAAGCTGACCCAACGGTAGGTATACATGCGGTTTTTCAGCAAGCCTGCCAGTGGGAAGCACAAGGGAATGACTTTCAAGACCAAGGATGAACCCCCGGGGCGAAGCGGGGCCAAAAACAGCTCCCAAGCCAGCCCCAGCGCAATCAAACCGATCAGGCTGCCCGTGGCCATCCAGCGGGTCCATTGGATCTTCTGTTCGGTGGCCGCGTCGGGTGCTGTGATGACCGCCTCGGCGGTCGGGGCGTCGCCTTGCAGGGCGACCTGGGCGACTTGGGGGGCTGGGGGCGTGGTGGATGCTGTCATGGTGGGTCTGGTGTCAGTGGCATCATAGCGGCGATGAAGTCCCTTGAATTCCTGGATGCCTTGTCGCATACCTTGGCCCATTTCCCATGGCGCAACACCGCTCGCGCGCTGCGCCAGCGCTTTCGTGAAGATCAACTGGGCTTGACGGCCAGCAGCCTCACGTTCACCACCATGCTCTCGCTGGTGCCCTTGTTCACCGTGGCGCTGGCGATTTTCACGGCCTTTCCGATGTTTGCTAAATTGCAAGATGTGTTGCAAAAGTGGCTGATCGAGAGCTTGATTCCAGACAACATCGCGCGGCAGGTCTTGGGTTATCTGGCGCAGTTCTCCAGCAAGGCGAGCAAGTTAGGGGTGTTGGGGTTGGTGTTTGTCACGTCAACGGCCC
>CAZHDP010000127.1:0-8418 GCA_964531605.1 uncultured Burkholderiaceae bacterium
CGGCACAGGCGTGGGCAGCGAGCCCTTGTAGGGCACCACTTGCAGCCACTTTTGTTCTTCGGCGTTCAGGCCAAAAATCTTGCCTACGATTTTGGCCTGCGCGGCGTCCAGGGTCATTTGACCTAAGCATGCCGCGGTGACCCATTCTTTGGACAGGCCTACTTTCTTGGCCACGTCTTCCCATTTGATGCCTTTGGAAACTTTGGTACTGATGATCTTTTCGGTGATTTCAAGGCGGTTCATGTTGACTCCTGTTTGAGGGGGGTAAGGGTTAGTGATGAAAAAATGCGAAAACGGTTTCGTGCGGTGCCAAGCGCATCAATGGGCCGTGGCCCGTGTGACCAAAAAATCGACCACGTGGTTGCGCAACTCGTAGTAGCCTTCAGTGTGGTGCAGCATGGCGCGTGTGCGGCTTCGGGGCAGAGGGTTGACCACCACCTCAGCAATGCCGCCTGGCACATAACCGTGTTTGGTTTCGCTGCCGTTGCTCATCAACAAGATGCGGTCGGCCAGCAAGATGGCCTCGTCCACATCGTGCGTGATCATGAACACGGTTTGCTGGGTTTGCCGCACGATCGTCATGAGTTCGTCCTGGATGGTGCCCCGGGTGAGCGCATCGAGTGCACCAAAGGGCTCGTCCAGCAGCAGCATCTTGGGCTGGATGGCGAATGCCCGCGCAATGCCCACGCGTTGCTTCATGCCGCCTGAGAGTTGGCTGGGCTTTTTGTCGATGGCGGCACTCAAGCCGACCAGCGCCACAAACTTTTCGACGTGCACGTTCACCTTGGACATTGGCCACTCAGACCAGCGCGACTTGACCGCAAACGCGATGTTTTGCCGCACGGTGAGCCAAGGCATGAGGGCATGGCTTTGGAACACCACACCGCGTTCCAGACTGGGTCCGCCGATTTCTCGACCGTCCATGAAGACGTGACCAGAAGATGCGGTGTCCAGTCCTGCCAGCACGTTGAGCACCGTGGTCTTGCCACAGCCCGAGTGGCCGATGATGCACACAAACTCGCCTTTGCTCAGCGTGAACGACACGTCGGCAAACACGGGCTTGCCGGGCACGTAGGTCTTGTTGAGTTTTTCGATTTGAAGAAACGAGTCACTCCACATAAGTCACCGCCTTTTGCAGTTGACCGAAGGCCAGGTCCAAAAGCATGCCCACCACCCCAATGACGAGGATGGCAAAGATCACGTTGGTGAGCGACAGGTTGTTCCATTCGTTCCACACGAAATAGCCAATGCCTGTGCCCCCCACCAACATTTCTGCGGCCACGATCACCAGCCAGGCAATGCCCATGCTGATGCGCATGCCCGTCAGGATGGTGGGTGCTGCGGCAGGCAAGATCACGAGGAAGGCCTTGCGCAGCGGGTTCACTTCCAGCGTGCTGGCCACGTTCAGCCATTCACGCTTGACCGAGGCGACGCCAAACGCGGTGTTGACCAACATCGGCCACACCGAGCAGATGAAGATCACAAAAATGCCCGAGATGGACGAGTCTTTGATGGTGTACAGCGCCAAGGGCATCCAAGCCAACGGGCTGATGGGCTTGAGCACCTGGATGAAAGGGTCAAAGGCCCTGCGCAACAGCGGCGACATGCCGATGATGAAGCCCAGCGGGATGGCCACCAAACAGGCCAGGCCAAACCCAAAACCCACCCGCCCCAGCGAGTGGGCCAGCTGGATGGCGATGCCCTTGTCGTTGGGGCCTTTGTCGTAGAAAGGGTCGCTCAAGTGCCCCCAGACGGTGCTGCCCATTTGCCCCAGGGTGGGAAATCCCGCGGCTTTGGTGGCACCCGGGTCTTTGCCCATCATCTTGGCGTATTCCACCTGCTCGGCGGTCATGTTGGCGGTATTCGGTGCTGCCACCGTCGAGACGGTTGCGGCGTACCAAATGCCCAACACCACCAGCAAGATGAGCGCAGACAACACGCCTGCACGGAAGTTCAGCGAACGGACGTAAGGCATGTCATGCCGCCTTGCTGATGGCGAAGCTCTTGCTGTACTCGGCAGCCTTGGCCGCATCGAACTCTTTCCCCATGATCTTGAATTTGGGGTAAGCGCCGTCAGGGAATTTTTGGTCGAGCAACTTCATTTGTTTTTTCGCGTCGGTGATCAAGAACACCTTCTCGGCGATTTGTTTGTAGTTGACGTCACCTTTGAGGTAGCCCCAGCGTTGCATTTGGGTGAGCATCCACACGGCCATGCTTTGCCATGGCATGGGGTCAAAGTCGGCCCGGTCAGGCACGTTTTTGATGTTGCCCAAGCCGTCGGCAAACTTGCCCGTCAGCACCTGGTTCAGCACCGCTTCTGGTTGGTTCAGGTAGGCCTGAGGCGCGATCACTTTGGCGATCAGTTCACGGTTTTTGGGGTCGCGCGCCATGGCAGCAGCGGTGAGCACCGCACGGTAGAGCGCCGCGAACGTGTTGGGGTTCTTCTGGATGAACTCGGTGCTGGTGCCAAAGGCGCAGCAGGGGTGGCCGTTCCACAGGTCTTTGGTCAGCAGGTGGATGAAGCCCACTTCCTCATAGACTGCGCGCTGGTTGAAAGGGTCGGGACCCAGGAAACCATCGATGTTGCCCGCGCGCAGGTTGGCCACCATTTCCGCCGGTGGCACCACACGCAACTGCACGTCGATGTCGGGGTTGAGACCTGCTTCGGCCAGGTAGTAGCGCAGCAAGAAATTGTGCATGCTGTACTCGAACGGAATGGCGAATTTAAAGCCTTTCCAGTTCTTCGGATCGCGGTTGTCTTTGTGTTTGAGGCTCAGGGTGATGGCCTGGCCGTTGATGTTCTGGATGGTGGCCACGTTCATCGGCGTGGCGTTTGAGCCCAAGCCCATCGAGATGGCCAGCGGCATCGGACTGAGGAAGTGTGTGGCGTCGTATTCCTTGTTGATCATCTTGTCTCGGATCAGAGCCCAACCCGCTGTTTTGGTCACCTCGACACTCAGCCCCTGCTGTTTGTAAAAGCCCAATGGGTGCGCCATGATGAGGGGCGTGGCACAGGTGATGGGGATGAAGCCAATTTTCAAATTGGTTTTTTCCAGTGCCGCCTTTTCTTGCGCCATGGCCTGCATGCCCGCCACGGGTAGCACGCTGGCAATCGCGGCCATCGCGGTGTTTTTGCCCACGGCGCGCAGGAATTTGCGGCGCATGGCGTCTTGCGGGAAGATGGCTTTCACCAAGGTGGCTTCAATGAATTCGTTGCTGTAGGCCTCAAATTCACTGGTCAGGCTGCGTCTGCGCAGTTCAACTGCAGCGGCATCGGCTGCGACCTCTGCATGGTGGTCTGCGGGGGAATGGTCTTGGCCGCAGCTGCATTTCAGCATCAAAGGTCTGTCGGCATCGTAAGGAGAGAAAAACTCGGACATGGCACACCTCGTTTCAACAAAGATGAACGGGTCCATGCAAACATCGGGCCTGATTGTTCGCGTTGAGGTGGCAGACTAAGCGGTTGTTGTTGTCCCTCTACATTGACGAAGGGCAAGCGTGACCAAGGTCGTGCATGTCTGCGCACAAAAAAGGTGCGCACCATGCCCGTACCCTGCCCACGCAACGCTCACTTGGGCCAAAGTGCCCAAAGTTGCAGGTTTTGCTTGAGCCGACCCGCCATGTCACCCGCCTGCGCGCCAGCACCTGCAAAAAAATCCGCGCGAACTGCACCCACGATGGCGCTGCCGGTGTCCTGGGCAAACACCAAGCGCTGGAGGTTCACACTCGGTCCACCCGAGGCCAGCCACACGGGGGTGCCATAGGGAATGCTGCCGGGGTCCACGGCGATGGAGCGGCCGGCTGTCAGCGGTACACCCTGTGCCCCTCGGGGGCCCACGTCCACATCGCTGGCAGGGATGGCTTCTTCGCGAAAAAACACAAACCGAGGGTTACTCCACAGCAGCTCTTGCACGCGCTGGGGGTTTTGTGCAATCCAGGCTTTGATGCCTGGCCAGGAGGCGTCGCGCACTTGGCCCTGGTCGATCAGCCAGCGACCCACACTTTTGTAGGGGTGTTCGTTGGTGCCTGCAAACGCAACACGGACCGTACGCTGGCGACCATCAGGCTCGGTGACGAGCAGACGCCCCGAGCCTTGGATGTGCAAGACCAGGGCGTCAATGGGGTCGTTTAACCACGCAATTTCACGGCCAGCGAGGGCCGCTTTGGCTTCGGGCAAGGTGTCAATGTCCTTGCGACTGAACCAAGGGCGGCCTCCTTTGGCGGGCAATGACGCAGGCGGTGTGTACAGCGCCACCGTGAACCCCGGTGTGGGTTTGCGGGAAGCTGTCAGCAACGGTTCATAGTAGCCTGTGAGCAACCCGTCCGATGCAGAGGTGGACTCCGTCAGCGGCATGATGCGGTAGGGCTGCAGACGTTGCACCATCCAACGCCGTTGTTCATCGTTGCTGGCGATGCTGAGCTGGCGCACTTCGGCACACAACGGTGCGAACACGGGTCCTGGTCGTTCGCAATTCCTGAGCCAGGCATTCCAGGCTTCAAACAGGGTGTCTTCGGCAAATCCGGGCAGGTCTTTCCAGCGGACGGCTGTCCAACGGCTTTTGGCTTGCAGCCGTTGTGGCGGCAGCGGATCAGTGTCTTCTGGCCAGCCGCTTGTCTTGGACATTTCGTGCGGTAGACCCGTTGGGGCGGTTTCAACCGAGGGCTGCGTTGTTGTGACGGGGGGTGAAACCGTGCTGCAAGCCACCGAAAGCAGGACGAACCCGCCTAGAATTCCACGGTAAATACTCATCAGGAGGGTTGTACGCATGGTTCTGATTTTGCTGGAGGCTTTGGGTGCCCTGCTGTTGCTGGTGCTGATTGTTTGGTGGACCATGTTCTCTGGCCGCAAAAATGGCGAGCCTGTCGAGCGCGAGCGCGCGCCAGATGAGACCCGTTGGACGGGGGCAGAAGACCTGACTGCGGTTGCCAAAAAGGACAAGGCACGTCAGAAAAAATAAGCCCACGCAGCTCGCTGGGACATCAACGTCACAAATCCCGGAGCAGGTTGGCCAGCTCGACGGCTGATTTCACTTCCATTTTGTCAAAGACCCTGGCGCGGTGAACTTCCACCGTTCGCACGCTGATGCTGAGCTGGTCTGCAATCAGCTTGTTGGGCAGGCCCTCAACCACCCGCATCATCACGTCACGCTCTCGTTCGGTCAGCTCCGCCACCCTGGCTTTCAGGCTGATTTGGGTGTGCCGCAAGGCCAAGTGTTGGGCCGATTGCTTCAGCGCTTGTTCAATGCGGTCAACCAAAGCGTTATCTGAAAAAGGCTTGGGGAAGAAGTCAAAAGCCCCGCGTTTGACGGCATCGACGGCGGTGGGTACATCGGCATGCCCGGTGAGGAAAATCACGGGCATCACGTGGGTCAATTCGCGTTGCACCAAGCGCTCAAACAAGGCCAAACCACTCAACCCTGGCATGCGCACGTCCAGCAACAAACAGGTGGGTTGGCGGGGCATGAATTGCTCGGTATGCAGCAACTGCTGGTGGAAGCTGTCCGCGCTGTCATAAGACTCGCTCAGCAGTCGCCGAGAACGCAACAACCAAGCCAGTGCGTCACGCACGCTGGCATCGTCATCCACAATGTAAATCAGGCCGTCGGCGATGGGTTGCATGGTATTGAAAGGCTGGGGCAAAAACGCAGACTGGCAGTGTCAAGCGGGCAAGGTGAACGTGAAAATCGTACCCTGGGTTGGCCCATTGTCGAATTCGAGCTTACCCCCATGTTGTTCCACAACGGTTCGACACAAGCTCAGGCCCAGCCCCATGCCTTCTGCTTTGGTCGTGAAAAAGGGGGTGAACAGCTGTTTGGCAACCTCGGGAGAGATGCCTGGCCCCTGGTCACTGACGGTGAACTTCACGTGCCCTGATACCTGGTCGTGTGTCATGCCAAAACGCAAGACGCGCAGAGGGATCTCTGTGCTGCCCATGGCTTGCATGCCGTTACGGGCCAGGTTGAGCAGCACTTGTTCCAGCATGGTGCGGTCACAAAAGAGGTCTGGCAAGTTGTCGTCGATGTGGCTGTGGACCTGCACGTGCAGTTTTTGTGCTTGCAAACTCACCAATGGCATGATGGCGTCGAGCAGCGCTTTGGGCGGGACGGACTCGCGTTCACCCTCACGGCGGCGCACAAAATTGTGCACGCTCTTGATCACTTTGCCTGCCCGCTCAGCCTGCTCGGCAATGCGTTGAAACGCGCCTTGGAGATCGGCGTCAGACAGCCCGCTTTCGTTGGGCGATGTGCCAGACGCACTCAACAGGTTCAGGCTGCCCGTCGCGTAGCTTGAAATGGCAGCCAGTGGCTGGTTCAGCTCGTGGCTCAAGAGTGAGGCCATCTCCCCTACCGTGGCCAGTCTGGCACTGGCTTGCAGGCGTTCCTGGCTGGCACGAGACAGTTCTTCGATGCGCCGCTGTTCGCTGATGTCCACAAAAGCACTCATCCATCCAGTTTGCACGCCCAGCGCGTCGATCAACGGCGCGTCAAAGACCAGCACCGGAAAACGCGAGCCGTCTTTGTGCATGAAAAGTGTCTCCAGGCCTTCACGTGCGTGGGGTTGGGTTTGCATGCGATGGGCCTGTTTGAACCCATGAAGCCGAACCATGTCGGCTGGCCAGAATGGCAAGGCCGAAGAGGGCTGATCTGCCGCTTGGCTTGGGCCACCGGCTTCTCCATCCTGTTGGGCTTGCAGCAGTTCCTCTGCGCTGAAGCCGACCATGGCGCAAAACGCAGGATTAGCGTAGCGGATGCGCCCTTGCATGTCGCGCGCGAGCAGCCCGGTGACCAAGGAGTCCTCCATGGCTTTGCGAAACGCCAGCGCATCAGCCAGGTTGCGCTCTGCTTGCAAGCGTCTGCGCATGTCGCGCCCCAAAAAGCCCAACACAGACAGCAGGGCTACTGAGAGCAGGGTGACCAGGGCTGTCAGCACGTTGGGGAACAGGTCTGGCCCGGCCCGCCAACTCACCAGCCGCAGCAACAGCGTGTTGCCAGGCAACGTGAGCACTTGTTGTGCTGTGAACGTGCGAGCACCACGCCGCAGCGACCCATGCATCGCCAACCGCGTACCGTCAGTCTCTGTGAACGACACTTCATGTCCTCGGGTCAGTTGGGGTGACACCGTGTCGGACAGGATGGTGATCAAGGAATAGCTTGCCAGCACGTAGCCCGATATCTTCGCGCCCGTCATCAGGGGCAGGCACAGGTCAATGACCTCTTGCCCAATGCCGTCTTCCTGAGGCAAAAAATAGCTGGGCGAATAGGCTGGGCCACCAAAGCGGCGGGCGTTGTTGCAATTCAAGGTGACATCAGACTGCAAGCTTTGCCGCCCGATGCGACCAAACACCAGAGGTCGAAACGGCGACTCTGCTTTGGCCAGCACTTGCAGTGACGGGTCTCGCCACTCAATGTGCAGCAGTTCCCGGTGTGCCCGCAGCAACTCCGTTGCATCGCTAGACCACCCCATGGGGCTGGTGTTCGCGGCTTGCAAGGCTTGGATGTCTTGCAAATTCCGAGTGAGCATGGTCCGCACGTCACTGATGGCGTCGAGGGAGTCGCGTTCAACGTCTTCCTGAACCTGACTCGCCTCGTACCGACCTGCGAGCCACACCAAGGTGATCAGCAGGGTGATCACCAGTGCCACCAACAGCGTCCACAACGACCGCCGGTGGACCAAGAAGGGGGCCACAGCGCGTGGGGTGTTCAAGGTCCGTGTGATCACAAGCGACGGTGCGTCAGCGCCGGCAACTGCGTGCGTGCTTGCGAGAGCTTGGCCGCATCCAGCTCAGCCATCACAGCACCTGCCCCTTCTGGCCGAACATCCAGTACCTGACCCCAAGGGCTGGCGATCAGCGAATGCCCCCAGGTGCGACGACCGTTGTCATGCACCCCACCTTGCGCAGGTGCGATCACATAGGCCAGGTTTTCAATGGCCCTGGCGCGCAAC
This sequence comes from uncultured Burkholderiaceae bacterium, assembly GCA_964531605.1. GTDB lineage: Bacteria > Pseudomonadota > Gammaproteobacteria > Burkholderiales > Burkholderiaceae_C > Defluviibacillus. The sequence goes on from CAZHDP010000127.1 coordinate 7,945, forward strand.
AAGATGTCCCAATGGGCCTGTCCTGTGGTGTAAGTGAATGCGCTGGGTACCAGCAGCACGTCCGCCGCAGGGGCAGATGCCCGGTACAGCTCGGGGAAACGCAGGTCGTAGCACACGCTCATGGCCACGCGCCAGGTTTTGCCATCGCGCGACGGCAACTCAAACGTCACAGGCGTGTCACCAGCCTGCAGCGCTCGGGACTCATCGTAGCGTTCGTGCCCGTTGTCAAAGCAAAACAGGTGAACTTTGTCGTACCGGGCCACGCAAACCCCATCGGGTGAAAACGCCAGGCTGCTGTTGCGCACCCGTTGCGGATCATCGGTTGACAGCGGCAGCGTGCCCCCAACAATCCACAGGCCCAAGGACTTGGCGGCGTGGGCCAAAAAATCTTGGACAGGCCCTTGACCAAAGGGCTCTTGAATGTCCAATTTATCGGTGTCCTTGCGGCCCAGCAGGCAAAAATATTCTGGCAAC
>CAZHDP010000128.1:0-8379 GCA_964531605.1 uncultured Burkholderiaceae bacterium
CTCGCGGCCACGGTTCAGCAAGCCGATGTGTGCCTGCCCTCCGCAGCCACGGGCGGGGCCTCGGTTTGCGGCAAGTTCAAGAGCTTGCCTGCGGTGAGCGCCAAGCGCGTGCCTGTGGTGGTGTTTTTGCATGGGTCATCGGGGTTGGGGCTCAAAGCCATCGGTGAATGGCAGCAGTGGTTGGCAAGCTTGGGTTACGCCAGCATCGCACCGGACTCGTTCACGCTGGCAGACCATGTGACCTACAAATCCCCCATCGACAAGGCGTCTTACGAACGCATCTTGGCCCTGCGGGCCAGTGAGGTTGCGCCTACGCTGACAGCCTTGCAAAACCAGCCTTGGGCGGATCGCCATCAGCTCATCTTGGCCGGGACCAGCGAAGGCGCGGTGCCCGTGGCCCGTTACGCTGGCACTGAATTCGCGGCCCGCATGCTCTTCGCGTGGAGTTGCGAGGCCAACTACTTTGTGACGGCGCCGCAGAACGCGTTCGAGTCCGGCAAACCGGTGCTCAATGTCATCAGTTCGACCGACCCGTTTTTCTCCAAGTCCAACCCGTGGCTGGGCAATCCCGAAGCACAAGGCCATTGCGGCGCGGCGCTCAAAGGCAATGCCCGTGCCTCTGTGCTGCTGGTGCCTGACGCGCCGCACACCTTGCTCAACCTGCCTGCCACCCGGAGTGCCACGGCGGGGTTTTTGGCATCTCTGGCCCCGCGTTGATTGTTGGTGTGCCAACACAAACAGGGCTTGAACCCGCGTGCAACGTTTGAACAAGCCTGCAGTTCTGACCAATGAGGAACCATCATGGCGTGCAGTGAAATGCAGTCCGGCAACAAGAAAAAAGTGAGCGAGGTGCAACAGATTGACCACCGCATCATCAAGCTCATTGTGGGGCTGGTGGCCGTGGGCTTGGCAACCTCTGTGCAGTGGCTGGCAAAGGCCGATCTGAACTCCATCAGCGCTTCTTATTACTACCTCTCATCACGAGACGTCTTCGTGGGAAGTTTGTTTGTCGTGGGGGCACTGTTTTCATCCTTCACAGGTGCCACGTGTGCAGAGCGCCTGTTGACCCTGGTGGCCAGTGCGTTGGCGGTGATCGTCGCGTTAAGGCCGTGTGGATGTGGCCCCACTGGCGAGGCGGGGTCCGCTCTGCACTTTCCTGCGGCAATCAGTTTGTTTGGCATCTTGGCCTATTTTTGCTGGGCATTCAGAAAGCGAGCTCGCGGCAAACTGAATGACTATCCCAAGCAAGCCAACCGCCGCGCCCACATTTACATGATTTGCTTTGGTGGCATGGTTTTGATGATGGCCTTGGCGCTGATGTACAAGATTCCACAGGCTGAAATGGACCTGACTTACCCGAACTACATATTTTGGGTTGAAGCTTTGGGCCTGGTGTCTTTCGGTGTGTCGTGGCTCACTGCCAGTCGCATCATCCCTTGGTTCACCCATCCCGACGAACGGTACCGGTGGACCGAGGGTAAGGCCCGCGATGATGGGCTGTCTGAACGGGACAATGGCAACGCACCGCCACCCGTGTGCGCCAAGGTGATGCTGTGGTTGTTGGCGGCCGTCAAACGACCCGACAGCAACTCAAAAGACCAGCACCTCTGACAGTTGACACCGAGTGCCACCTGTCCTTTCTCACTCTCTGGAGCCGCTTACACCATGTTGGACATTTCTGCCCTTGCGGGTATCTTGACCGCCCTCACCGTGGGCGTGATCAGCCCTGGTCCCAGCTTTGTGATGGTGGCCCGGATGGCGGTCTCATCGTCTCGCGGGCAAGCACTTGGCGCCGCCTTGGGGATGGGAGCGGGTGGCATGCTGTTTGCCGCTGCCGCACTGCTGGGCCTGCAAGGGGTTTTTCATGCGGTGCCTGCGCTGTATGTGGCGCTCAAAGTGGCAGGTGGGCTGTACCTGGCTTATTTAGGTTGGCGCATTTTCTCGGCAGCGACGACCCCACTCAATGTGGTCGGGGATGTGCAGCAGCGCGGCAGCGTGGGCAAGTCGTTTTGGCTGGGGTTCACCACACAGGTGAGCAACCCCAAAACGGCCATTGTGTATGCCAGTGTTTTTGCTGCCTTCTTGCCCACACATTTCTCTTTGACATTTGCAGCCACACTGCTGGTCATGGTCTTCGCGATCGAGTCGGTCTGGTACGGGCTGGTCGCGCTGATGTTGTCCAGCGCGGCGCCGCAGCAGGCTTACCTGTCGTACAAGGCCTGGATCGACCGTGCCGCAGGATTGGTGATGATGGGCTTGGGGCTCAAGCTCGTCACCAGCGCGGTGCAAGACTAGCGCGGTGCAAGACCCAGCTACTTTTGCACCTTGCCCACCACCCCCTCGACCAGCCAATTCATCGCGAGGATTTGAGGGTCGGTCAACGTTTTGCCCGCAGCAATGACTTCACGGCCCTCGTTGTCTTTGATGGCTTGGTGTGCGTGAAACGGGTGCAGCTTGTCGGCGGCCATGTCGCGCTGGCGGGCCAGCACTTCATCTTGCACAGCCTGGGGCACTTTGGGGCCAAAGTGCCCCACGCTCACCATGCCTTGCTTCACACCACCCCACACGCTGCCGGGCTTCCAGCTGCCGTCGATCACCGCACGGGCGCGCTCGGCGTAATACTTGCCCCAGTGGTGGCCCACGGCGACCAGTTGGGCATCGGGCGCCACTTTGCGCATGTCTGAGTGGTAGGCCACCGCCCACTTGCCGCGCTCTTGGGCAGCCGCCATTACGGCGGTGGACCCCGTGTGGAAGGCCACCACGTCGGCATTCTGGTTGAACAGCGTCATCGCGGCATCACGCTCTTTGGCGGGGTCAAACCAAGCGTTGAGCCAGATCACTTTGACCTGGGCTTTGGGGTTCACGCTGCGCATGCCCAACGTGAACGCGTTGATGCCCTGCAATACCTCTGGGATGGGGAAGCCCGCCACATAACCCGCCACGTGGCTGCGCGTGACACGCCCTGCAGCGATGCCCGCCAAGTAGCGACCTTCGTAGTAGCGGGCATTGGCGACCGACACGTTCGCCGCCGTTTTGTAGCCGGTGATGGACTCGAACTTCACCTCAGGAAACGCTTGCGCCACTTTCAGCGTGGGCTCCATGTAGCCAAAGCTGGGGGTGAAGATCAGCTTGTGGCCCTGCTGGGCCAAATCGCGGATCACGCGCTCGGCGTCCGGGCCTTCGGCCACGTCTTCCACGTAGGTGGTTTTGACCTGCTGGCCCAGGGCCGCGTCAACGGCCTTGCGGCCCTCTTCATGCTGACGCACCCAACCGGCTTCGGTCAACGGCGCGACGTACACAAAGCCCACTTTGAGTGGGTCTTTGGCGTTGGCTGGCGCGGTGGTGGGTTGAGATTGCGCTGAAACAGGCGCGACGGAAAACAAACAGGCGGCCGCGATCACGGCTGCGAGGTTTTTGTACATGGTAGTCCTCTACATGGCCCCGAACAGATCAACACAACCGCCCGCCGGGACAACGGGCGTGTGCAACAAGAGGCGGTATTCTAAGTCGATGGGCTAAGCGGCCGAGATGATGTCTTTGAATCCCAGGTGGTGCATGAACTCACGCAAGATCAACACATAGGCGACAAAGGTCACGCCTTCGGGTATGCCGGAAGACGCCACGGGCCGACCTTGCGACACGGCCACGAGTTGACCAAAGACCTGCTCGACGTCGTCCGTGCTCAGGCGCTGCGCCGTGGTTGTCGACACATCCAACACTGACGCAAGCAATCGTGCCAAAGGGTCACGCGTATGCAACTGGCGCAGTGCGGTGACCGGGGGCAGTTGCTTGAGCAGGGGCATCACCAGGTCTTCGACCGTTTCAATGGCTTTTTCCAAGGCCAGTGGGCTGGGTGGGTCTTGGCGGAACGGGCCTTGGCCGATGTGCTTGAAGCCCAGGGGCAGCGTCACGTGCTGATCGGCCCAGTGCACCTGGGTTTGTCGTGCACCGATGTGCAGAAAGAGGTCGATGGTGCTGTCCATGATGCCGTGGTGTCAGCTCGGCGTGCGGGGCACCCGGCCTCGGTGCTCAGCAGCGCGCAAAAAGTCAAAGTCAGCGCCCTGGTCAGCCTGGGTCACGGTGTCCAAAAACAGCTTGTGATAACCGCGGGCCGCGGTGGGCGGCGTCACAGGTTTGTCGCGCATGCGCTGCGCGAGTACCTCGTCAGACACCAGCAAGCTGATTTCGCGGTTGCGCACGCTCAGCCGGATGCGGTCGCCGTTGTGGACGTAAGCCAGTGGCCCACCAATGGCCGATTCAGGCGTCACGTGCAGTACGATGGTGCCGTACGCGGTGCCGCTCATGCGGCCATCCGAAATGCGAACCATGTCCTTCACACCCGCGCGGGCCAGCTTGATCGGAATGGGCAAATAGCCCGCCTCAGGCATGCCAGGGGCACCCTTGGGGCCAATGCTTTTCAGCACCAGAATGTCGTCGGCCTGCACGTCCAAATCGTCACTGTCGATGCGGGCGGCCAAGTCTGCGGCATTCTCAAACACCACGGCGCGGCCTTCGTGCTCCATCAATTTGGCGTCAGCAGCAGACTGCTTGATGATGGCCCCACCAGGGGCCAAGTTACCGCGCAACACAGCGATACCACCTTGGGGGTAAATCGGGTTGCTGAAAGGCCGAATCACATCTTGCGCAAAGCCTGGGCCTTGCGCTTCCAGTTCTTCACCCAGCGTGCGGCCGGTCACGGTCAGTGCATCCAGGTGCAACAACGGTTTGAGCTCGCGCAGCAAGGTGGCCATGCCCCCGGCGTGGTGAAAATCTTCCATGTAGTGTTGGCCCGAGGGTTTCAAATCCAACAGCACTGGCGTCTCGCGGCCCATGCGGTCCAGGGCCGCCATGTCAATGTCCAACCCCACGCGGCCAGCGATGGCCGCCAAGTGCACGATGCCGTTAGTAGAGCCACCTATCGCCAACAGCACTCGCATGGCGTTTTCCAAAGCGGCAGGGGTCAGCACCTTGTCGATGGTCAAGCCATCACGGGCCATCTGCACAGCGCGGGCACCCGTCGCTTCCGCCACGCGGATGCGGTCTGCGGTCACCGCGGGCGGCGACGCGCCGCCGGGCACCGTCATGCCCAAGGCTTCGGCCACGCAAGCCATCGTGCTGGCGGTGCCCATCACCGAGCAGGTGCCCACGCTGGCCACGAGTTGGTTGTTGACCTCGTCTTTTTCTTGCGCGTCGATTTCATTCGCACGGAATTTCGCCCAGTAGCGGCGGCAATCGGTACACGCACCAACCCGCTCACTGCGGTGCGATCCGGTGAGCATGGAGCCAGTGATCAGCTGGATGGCAGGCAAGCCCACCGAGGCGGCTCCCATCAATTGGGCCGGCACGGTTTTGTCGCAGCCGCCAATCAACACCACCGCGTCCATCGGCTGGGCCCGCAGCATCTCTTCGGTGTCCATGGCCATGAGGTTGCGCAGGTACATGCTGGTGGGCGCGGCAAAGCTCTCGTGGACCGAGATGGTCGGGAAGTCCATCGGCAATCCACCGGCCAACATCACACCCCGTTTGACAGCCTCGATCAGTTGCGGTGCGTTGCCATGGCACGGGTTGTAGGCACTGCCCGTGTTCGCAATGCCGATCACCGGACGGTCCAGTGCGCTGTCGGTATACCCCGCACCTTTGATGAAGGCTTTGCGCAAAAAAAGCGAAAAGCCTTTGTCACCGTAAGAGGTCAACCCTTTTTGCATGCCAGCAGCGGCAACAGGGGGCTTGGAGTCTGGAGGGTTGGTTGCTTGGGTCATGGGGCAGGTCGTTCAAAGAACCCCTATTGTGCCGCCCGTTTTTCCGACCACTTGCCCGTCTTGTTTGGCAAAAGCGGTGGCCACAAAATCCACCAGCGTCTTGACGCGCACCGAGGTTTTTTGGCTCTGCGCACAGACCGCGTAAATGTCTGCATTGGGGGTCTGAAAGCCCTGGAGCACGTGCACCAAGCGCCCCGACTTCACGTAGCGGGCCACGTCCCATTCGGCGCGCAGCAAGACACCCTGCCCGGCAAGTGCCCAATTGACGGCGATCTCCCCGTCGTTGGTGGTCAGGCTGCCCCGAACCTTGACACCTTGCGCTGCCTCGGCTTTGTGGCTGCCCCCATGGCTTGAAAAGCGCCACAGGCCATACGCCTCATCCCCTTGGCGTATGCCGATGCAATTGTGCTTGACCAGATCGCCAGGCGACTTGGGCTCGCCATGCCGCTTGAGGTACCCGGGCGACGCCACCACGATGCGCCGGTTGGACGCAATGAAACGGGACACCGAGCGGGAATCTGGCGGTGGCCCAAAACGAAAGCACACGTCATAGGCGTCGTCGGTGATGGGCGGTGGGTTCACGGACAACTGCAACTGGATTTCCAGCTGCGGGTGTTTGCGCACGCAGTCCGAAATCAAGGGCGCGATGTGGCTGCGGCCAAAGCCCAGGGTGGCATTCACCCGCAGCAAGCCTTTGGGCGACTCGGTGGCACCCCACAGTTGGTGCTCAAGGTCGTCAATGTCACCCAGGATTTTGCGCGCATGCGCCAGGTACACCTCGCCCTCGGGCGTGAGGCTCATGCGCCGCGTGGTGCGGTTCACCAACGTCAGCCCCAGGCGGGTTTCCATCAGCAACAAGTGCTTGCTCACCGCAGCTGTAGAGATGCCCAACTCACGCGCTGCAGCACTCAGGCTGCCCGCCATCACCAAAGCCGAAAAGAAGCCCAGGTCCGCCGGGTGGATGCTTTTGGCCATTTTCAGTATTCAATTTAAAGTTAACAATGTTTTAAATTTAAACACAATTCATGAATCATCATCAACTCTAAACTTTCGGCCATCCAAGCGCCATTCGGGCCGATGGACATGAGATTGGAGACCTTGACATGAAGATGTTTGCGAAATGGGGGGTGCAAGTGCTGCTGTGTGCAGGCGCATCCACACTGTGGGCACAAAGCTGGCCCACCAAGACGGTGACCATTGTGGTGCCCTTCCCTCCTGGTGGCACCACCGATGTGTTGGCGCGGGCAGTCGCTCAAAAACTGGGGCCTGCGCTCGGGCAATCGGTCATTGTGGACAACAAACCCGGTGCCGGTGCCACCCTGGGTGCCGCGCTGGTGGCCAAAGCCCCGGCCGATGGCCACACCCTGTTGATGGGGGCCGTGCACCACACCATCGCCCCTGCCGTGTTCAAAAAGCTCAGCTACAGCTTTGAAAAAGATTTCGCCCCCATCACCACGGTCGCGCTGGTGCCCAATGTGCTGGTGGTCAATGCCAAAGCGCCCTACACCACCGTCAAAGAATTGGTGACGGCCAGCAAATCACAGGCCAGCAAACTGTCGTATGGCTCCAATGGCAACGGCACGGCGCAGCACATGATCGGCACCCAGTTCCAAATGATCTCGGGCAGCGAGATCCTGCACGTGCCGTACAAAGGCAGCGCGCCCTTGACGACCGATCTGCTGGGCGGTCAAGTGGACATGTCCTTTGACACCATCACGCCCGTCTTGCCCTTCATCAAAGACGGCAAACTCCGCCCCCTTGCCGTGACCACCGCCAAACGCTCGTCCGCCTTGCCACAGGTGCCGACCCTGCAGGAGTCGGGCTTTCCCACGCTGGCCATTGGCACCTGGTTTGGCTTGCTGGCACCCGCGGCCACGCCCAAAGACGTGGTGAACAAACTCAACAACGAGATCGTCAAGATCATCCAGTCCAACGACTTCAAAAAGCAGATGCAAGACATCGGCGCTGAACCCGTTGGCAACAAGCCCGAAGACATGGCCAAGCAAATCCATGACGAGACCGAGAAATTCGCGGCCCTCGCCAAGGCAGGCAAGGTGATTGTCGAATGAAGCACACCCCCACCCCCAAAGGAAACCCCATGAACAAAGAAGCGGCGGTCGCTGACCTGACCCACCTGATGGCCAAGTTCACGTCCTACATTGGCAAACGCTTGCCCACCGACGTGACGGAAAAACTCGGTGAACTGCGGACCAAAGAAGTGAACTTTTTGGCCAAAGAGGTTTACGAATCCATGCGCCAAAACCAGGAGGCGGCAGACAAGCTTGACCGCCCCAGCTGCCAAGACACCGGCGTCATCCAGTACTTTTTGGCCGCGGGCTCCAACTTCCCGCTGTTGGGTGAATTGGAAGACATCTTGCACAACGCCACCCTCGGTGCCACCAAGGAAGGCCCCTTGCGCCATAACGCGGTGGAAACCTTTGTCGAGAAAAACACCGGCACCAACACGGGCTCCAAGATCCCTTGGCTGGACTGGGAAATCGTACCCGGTGACGACAGCGTGGTCATCGACGTCTACATGGCCGGCGGCGGTTGCACCTTGCCAGGTGCAGCCAAGGTGTTGATGCCAGGCCAAGGTTACGAAGGTGTGGCCGAATTCGTG
>CAZHDP010000129.1:0-8377 GCA_964531605.1 uncultured Burkholderiaceae bacterium
GGTGACCGACTTGAATGCCTTTTGGCAAAGCGCTTGGGACTACTTTCAGTTGCAGTCACCCACCCCGCACACGGCGGTGTTGGGGCGAGATGTGATGCCAGGGGCACAGTGGTTCCCAGGGGCACAGGTCAATTACGCCCAGCAGGTGTTTCGCCACGTCGACCCTGCGGACCAAGCCGGGGTGATGGCGGTGATCAGCACCAATGAAAAGGGTCAACGCCGGGCACTGAGTTGGCCGGACCTGCGTCGCCAAGTGGCTTCACTGGCTTTGCACCTGCGGGCCAAGGGCGTGCAGCCTGGGGACCGCGTGGCGGCTTACCTCCCCAACATCCCTGAAACGATGGTGGCCTTTTTAGCCACAGCCAGCATCGGCGCCATTTGGAGCGTGTGTGCACCAGACATGGGCACAGCGGCTGTGTTGGACCGGTTCAAACAGATTGAACCCAAGGTGCTCATCGCTTGTGACGGTGTGACCTACGGGGGGCGTGATCTGGACCGCACCGCGGTGGTGGCCGAGATGATTGCCGCGTTGCCCACCGTTCAGCATGTGATGGTTTGTGACAACCTGGGCGTGCCACTGGATGCTATTAAAAGCGTAGCAAACTTTGTGGAATTCAGAGCGGCAACAGCCCAAAACGATGCGCAAACTGCGGCCTTCGAGCCGCTGTGGGTGCCGTTTGACCACCCCTTGTGGATCGTGTATTCCAGTGGCACCACCGGCATGCCCAAACCCATCGTGCATGGCCATGGCGGTACGGTCTTGGTGATGATGACGCTGGCTGTTTTGCACAACGATGTGGGGTGCAGTTACGCCCCCAACAGCTTGGGTGAACGCTTCCACTGGTACAGCTCAACCGGTTGGATCATGTGGAACGCGCAGGTCTGTGGCTTGCTCGCAGGGGCCACCTGCTGCATTTACGACGGCAGCCCTGGCGGCACCAAAGACAAGCCCGACTGGGCCACCTTGTGGCGTTTTGCGGCGGAAGAGGGCGTGACTTTTTTTGGCGCGGGGGCGGCCTTTTTTGCCAATTGCATGAAGGCTGGTGTCGACTTGCCCGCTCTGCCAGGCTTGAAGTCGGTGCGTCTGTTGGGTACCACCGGTTCGCCGCTGAGCGACGAGGTGCAGCGCTGGGGCACGGCGCAATTCCGCACCTTGCGGGGATTGGACGGGGGCGACATCTGGTGGTGCAACATTTCAGGGGGGACAGACTTTGCCGGGGCCTTCATTGGCGGCAACCGCGAACTGCCGTTGGTGCCGGGCGAGATGCAATGCCGTTTGCTGGGCAGTGCGGTGGAGGCCTGGAACGAGCAGGGCCAACCGGTGGTGGGTGAGGTGGGTGAGCTGGTGTGCAGCCGCCCCATCCCGTCGATGCCGTTGTATTTCTGGGACGACAAGAACAACGAGCGCTACCTGTCGAGCTACTTCGACATGTACCCCGGCGTTTGGCGACACGGCGATTGGCTCAAAGTGGGGGGCAATGGCGGCTGCATCATTTATGGCCGCAGCGACGCCACCATCAACCGCCACGGGCTGCGCATGGGCACCAGCGAGCTGTACAGCGCGGTAGAGGCTTTGCCTGAGGTCCTTGACAGCATGGTGGTGGACCTGGAGTACCTGGGGCGCGACAGTTACATGCCTTTGTTTGTGGTGTTGCGTGAGGGTGTCGCTCTGGACGATGCGCTGCGCAAGCGTTTGAACGACGCCATCAAAACGGCCTTGAGCCCGCGTTTTGTGCCAGATGACATTTTTCAGGTTGCTGAAATTCCACGCACTTTGTCAGGCAAAAAGCAAGAGTTGCCCATCAAGAAACTGTTGCTCGGACAGCCCCTCGACAAAGTGGTCAACCGTGATGCGATGGCCAACCCCGGATGCTTGCCGTGGTACGTCGACTTTGCCGCTCGGCGCGCTCAGGTCGCTGGGTCGTGAAACCGCAGGCGATTGCCGCCCTCGATTTTGGCGTGGTACATCGCCTTGTCGGCCCGTTGCAAGGGCAGGTCAGGCGAGACGTTCCCATCGTCAATGATCACAGCCCCGATGCTGGCAAAACTCAGGTGCCGCACGTCGCCTAACTGGTAGGGCGCTTGCAGGCTCAACAGGATTTTTTCGCCAATGCGCTCCGCTTGCTCCCGCGCAGAGGCAGATGAGGCGCCAGCGTCTTCCAGCAAGACCACAAACTCGTCACCCCCCATCCGTGCCACGGTGTCCGTTTGGCGCACGCAATTCAACAGCCGCTTGGCCACTTCGCACAGCATCAGGTCACCCACCGCGTGGCCGCGCTCGTCGTTCAACGACTTGAATTTGTCCAAATCCAAAAACAGCAGGGCATTGATGCGCTCTTGCCGTGCGCTCAGCTTGAGCGAGTGCGTCAAGCGCTCCATCAACAGCCGTCGGTTCGGAATGCCGGTCAATGGGTCATGGAAAGCCAGGTTATGGATGAGGGCCTCTTGTCGCCGACGCTCGGTGATGTCCCGGCCTATGCCTTGGTAGCCGGTGAATTCGCCTTCTGCGTTGAACATCGGTTCACCATCGATGGCATGCCAGTAAAGGGTGCCGTCGGTGTCCACATTCTGAAACTCGAAATTACGAAAAGGTTGCTGTGACTGCAACTGTGCCAGGTGCTGGGCTTGCTCGTCAGGGGTCATGCGGCTGGCGCTCAGCTCCCAGCGGGTTTTGCCCAGAATCTGACTGTGGTCAGACGACATTTGGCTGCGGTTACCGATGTCGAGGCGGGTGAATCGGAAGTCTTTGTCCAACTCCCAATACCAGTCAGAAGACAAGGCGGTCAGCGCCCGAAAGCGGCGCTCGCTGGCTTCAATGGCCTGTGCCGCATTGTGCTCTTGCGTGATGTCCTGTACCGTGCCCTCGTAGTATTTCACGCGACCTTGGGCATCGCGCACCACATGGGCGTGCACACGCACCCAGATGCGCTCACGGGTTTTGTGCCGGTAAACCTCGGACACAAAGTCAATCACGCGCCCATGTTCGTCCAACAGCGCTTTGAACAGGTCTCTGCGCTTGGGGTCGACATACCACTCGTTGGCGATGTTTTGCGTGGCGGCGAGCAGTTCGGCCTCGGTGTCATAGCCGTCGATCTTGACCAGAGCCGGGTTGGCTCGAATCTGTTTCCCATCCGGGGTGGACCGATAAGCCCCAATGGGGAGCAAGTCAAAAAGGGTAGAAAAAGGGCTGTCTGGCATGTGCCAATGTCGCTGGACGTTGAGCGGTGGCGTAAGGCGGGTCTATGGTGCCAATGTAGCACCAAGCCCGCACCATAACCGATGCTTGAAGAGTTTGCTCGGGCTTGCCTTAATATCCGAGCAAAGGAGTTTGTATGCCAACCAATGCGCCCGTTCTGACACGTCGAGCGCGGCGATTCAGGCGCTCAGGGTGGGCGTCAATCCACCGCAATTTTGCGTTCCCGCACGGTCCGGGCCCACAGCGCTTTTTGCTGTTTCAAGAATTCATGGAGTTTTTGGTCTGAGCCACTTGGGAAAATCTCACCACTCAGCGCACGCACCCGACCCAAGACCTCGGCGTCGCCAAGGGCAAGCTGGAGGGCCTTTTGCAACACGACTTTGGTGCTGGGCGAAATGCCTGCAGGTGCCAGGATGGGGTTCCACTCGTGCACCTCGTAACCGGCCACACCCACCTCTTGCAGCGTTGCCACCTCAGGCAATGCCCGCGCGCGCCTGGCGCTGGTGACGGCCAGGGGGCGCAATTTGCCCGCCTGGATGTGCCCGAGCGACGACGCCACATTCGCAAAAAACAAAGGCACCTGCCCTGCCATCACGTCGTTCAACGCCGGGCCGCCGCCCTTGTAAGGCACGTGCAGCAAGTCAACACCGGCCTGGACCTCAAACAAGGCCCCCGCCAGGTGTTGAGCCGACCCGTTGCCCGATGAGGCATACGCGAGTTGTCCAGGGCGGGCTTTGGCCAAGCGGATGACCTCTTGGACGGTCCCCGCCTGAAAGCTGGGTGTGCACACCAACACGTTCGGAAACAAGGCCACGATGCCCAGGGGGGTGAAGGCGGTGTCGCTGTCATACGGCAATTTGTTGAACAGCGAGGGATTGACCGCAAAGGACGAGGCGTCAAACAGCAACGTGCTCCCGTCTGGCTTGGCGCGGGCCACCAAACTGGCCGCCAACTGCCCGCTGGCCCCAGGCTTGTTGTCGACCACCACGTTTTGACCCAGTGCCGTGGCGAGCTTGGGAGCCACCAGCCGTGCCATCAGGTCGGCCCCACCCCCTGCGGGGTAGGACACCACCAGGGTGACGGTGCGGCCTTCCGCCACCTCTTGGGCACTGCGCGCTGCAATCCAAGGGGCGGCAAGTGTTGCCGCCCCGGCTTGCAAACACTGTCGGCGCCCAAGCAGGGTGCGCTGCAGGGATGGCGTGTGGGGTGTGGACGATAAGGGGGGGCGGTTCATGGCGTTGCTCCTGTGCTGCAGAGGATGATAGTCACTCTGACGCCTTGCGCCACCCGTGCAAAGCATCAGGGAATGTCAACGACCAGCGGGACGGCAGAATGCTTGGCTTTGAATTTGGCCGCCGCCGCTGCCGATGCCACTTGCTCCGGTTGGGTGAACCGGTCAGGCCGGATGCGCACGGCGCCGATGACCAGGGTGGTGAAAGGGAAAAACCGCCGAATGCCGTAACGGTCTTCCGCATCGATGCCGCCACGCTCCAAGGCCTCTTGGTCATACAAGTCCAAGGCTTTGCGGTTGAACACTTCCAGCACCTGCTCACACCGCGTCATCCAGTCCGAGCTTTGAAACAGCACGACGAAATCATCGCCCCCGACGTGGCCGACAAAGTCCCGCCGTGGGTCGCAATGCGCAACGAAGGTGCCAGCCACCAGTCGGATCATTTCGTCACCGCGCCAATAGCCGTACTGGTCGTTGTAAGGTTTGAAGTCGTTCAAGTCGCCATAGCAAGCCACAAACTCGTTGCCCGTTTGCAGCAGTCTGGCGATGTTTTCGCTGATCGGGATGTTGCCCGGCAAAAAGGTCAAAGGGTTGGCATGGCGGGCCGACTCGATGCGGGACTCGGTGACGGCCCTCACCAGCTGCGTGCCTGTTGCCAGGCCCAGGTAGCGTCCGCCGTCGGTGACGATGAACCCCTCGGTCAAATAGTGTTGGTCCGCAGAAGTCAGCACTTGCGTTGCCCCATCCAGCCCGGTGTTGCGGTCCAACATGAGCGGGCTCATGTTGGCCACTGTCAGGCAGGATTTGCGGCCAAAGACTTCTCTAAAGTAGGGTTTGGCATACCGATTTAAGAAGCTTTGTCGGTTCACCAGGCCAACGGGTTTGTCGTTGTCCACGACGGCCAAGGCACGCAGCGCTTCGTTGCGCGAAAACAGGCCTGCCAACTCGTCTACAGGGGTATCGGGTGACACGGTGACGGCTGTTTCAACCAAACGGTCTATCGTGAATTCACCACCCGCGACCCGGCTCATTTCGGGCAGGATGGCGATCTCACTCACGCGGATCACCGACAGCGCCTCATGCGGGATGTTGGATGTGGGTGTGCTCGCAGGGCGCCCTAAAAAGTAACCTTGCCCATAGTCCACGCCGAGGTCTTTCAACACCTTCAACTCGTCGGCCGTTTCAATGCCCTCGGCCACGAGTTTGGTGGCGAACAGTTGAGCAAAGTGCATCAGACCCCGCAGGGTTTGAACCTTGACGGCTTCTTCATGGATGTTTTTGATGAAGTACTTGTCGATCTTCACGATCTCGGGACGCAACTCTGCCCAGAGCCGCAAGCTGGAGCGGCCGTCACCGAAGTCGTCCAACGCAAACCGAACCCCGTGCTCGCGCAGGTGCTTCGCCGCCTCGAGAAACCGCCGCAAATCCGACACACGGTCATGCTCCGTCACTTCGATGACGATGGCCTCGGGCGCAACGCCAAGGTCTTGAAAGTAATGCATCACGCTGCTGATCGGCACCCGCTCCATCACGTCCATCAACGCCATGGCGCTGAGGTTGAGGAACAGTCGACCGGGCATGCCCAGCTTGGACCAACCATGCACGCCGGTGCGAAGACACGTCTCTTCAAATTCGATCGTGTGCCCCGCATCTGCCATGGCGCGAAAGAGCTCGTCAGGCGTTTTGAGGCGCGTGGACTTGGCGCCTCTCACCAAACTCTCGTACCCAAGCACCTCGCCGTCGGTCAGCTGAACGATGGGCTGAAAGTGGGCCTCGATGCCCACACCCTTGAGCAGAGATCGGATCGTGTTCCCTGGTGCGCCCTCGTCGACCCTCAACATCAAGGCATGAAGATTCATCGTGGTTCTTTCTGACGTCAGGCGCAGTCTTTGCCCCTGCATGTGGATGCGGATGGTTGATCAGTGGCATGACAGACCGGTGACAAAGCCCGAGAGTTCGCAGGGGAAATCCGGGCATTCGCCAGACGGTGGTGATGGCCTGCTTTGTCATGCACCTGACACGATCAGAGGCCACACTCGCCTGCCCAACCAGCCCTATCAGATGACATGAATCAACCATCCGTCGCCTTGCGCGATGAGCCTGTCCCGTACGTCCCTTGGTGGCGCCTGTCACAAGCGCTGTTGATCGCTCTGCTGGTGTTGCCAACGCTGCTGCACGCCCAAGTGTTGGCGGGGGCTGGTTCGACAGCTGCCGCACCGGTGTACAGGGCCTGGGCTCAAGCCTATGGGCGAGGCCACGACTTCACCTTGAATTACGAGGCCATCGGCTCATCGGCGGGTGTGCGCAAAATCCAAGCCCAAGAGGTGAGTTTCGCGGCGTCCGATGTGGCGCCCAGCGAAGCGGCGTTGCTGCAATCCCGTTTGGTGGTCGTGCCCATGTTTGTCAGCGGTGTGGTGTGCGTGGTCAATTTGCCTCGCACGGCAGCACGTGTTCAACTGAGTGGTGAGGTGCTTGCCGCAGTGTTCCTTGGAACCCTCACGCGATGGAACGCCCCTGAGATCCAGGCCTTGAACCCAGGTGTGGTCTTGCCCGATGTGCCGATACGCCCCGTCGTGCGCAGCGATGGATCAGGCACCACGCATTACTTCACCGACTACCTCGCCAAGGTGAGCCCCTTGTGGCGGGCCCGTCACGGGGTCAAAAGCTCGGTGGCTTGGTCTGACCATTTTGTGGGGGCGAATGGCAGCGATGCCCTGGCCCGCAAGGTGAAAGACACCGAAGGCGCGATTGGCTACATTGATTTCAACTACGTCAAGACGCATGAGTTGGTGGCCGCCTCGATGCGCAACGCGGGTGGTGAATTTGTGCAGCCCAGTGTGAGCGCGTTCCGTGCCGCGTTGCGGGCCAGCGATTGGTCGACCAAAGGCGACTTTCATGCCTCTTTGGCCGATTTGCCGGGCCGTCAAGTCTGGCCCATCACCATGGGCACGTTCATCTTGTTGCCGCGAACCTCGTCTCGCCCAGAGGACACCTCAGCGGCGTTGCGATTTTTCATCTGGGCTTGGCTCAAAGGCGATCAAGTGGTCGACAACATGAGCTTTGTCCGCTTGCCCGACAAGATGCAAGCCATGGCCTTTCGCTCGCTGTTGAGCATCACCGATGCCCAAGGTCGTTCTCTGGGCATGCCGCTGATCGCGGCATTGACCCAGCCCTGAGCCGTTCAGCGTTCAGGCCAGCGCTTTGCGCGCCTTCGCTCGCTCGATCGTGGCTTCGGCTGCAGAGGGGTCCAGGCCGTACATGTCTGCGAACGCGGCAATGGTTTGGCCGCTGGCTTCAAAGGCCCGCAGTTGGGCTTCATCGCGTGCCGCTTGTGCGGCGGCTTGGGCCAGTGCTTCGTCCAGCACGGCATTGATGGCTTCGTCCTTGCCGCGCATGCGTTCTGCATAGTCTTCACGGCTCAGTCCAGAGCTTTCAAATGCCAGGACCATGCGTTGGATGACTTTGGGGGTGAGGTCTTCCCGGGTACGGGTTTGGCGGCGCCGAAAGACCTCGACCAAGGCTTGGTACACGTGCTCGGGCGCCATGTCTTCGACCGCCTGGTCTGTCAAGTCATGCCTTTGCAAACCCGCTGCTACCGCCGTGAGGTAACGCGAAGAACGCGTGTGCAGGGCCAACGCGGCTTTCAAGGCTTCTTTGTCAAACTGCTCGCCGTGGGCTGCCAACAGGTCTTGGAAAATGCCCCGTTTGAGGGGTTTCAAGGTCGCGCCGAACAACGCGGGGTAGAGCGCGGCGAGCTGGTCCAGCAGGGGATGGGTGCGCGGCGCACGCGGGGCGGTGTTCACGTGAGAAGAGGTCATGTGGGGAGAGAAATCATCCAGAAAAGCCCTCCATCATGCCATTCAATTGGCTTGAGGCGTGCTGGGGTCTTGCTTGGGCGCACTGCGATTGACCAGCACGATGCCGATGGCCACCAGTGCCAGAGCGGCCAG
>CAZHDP010000130.1:0-8346 GCA_964531605.1 uncultured Burkholderiaceae bacterium
CCGCAAGCGCTTTGGCCAACACTTCTTGTCAGACCACGGCATCATCGATGCCATCGTCGATGCGATTGCACCCAAGCCTGGTGATGCCATGGTCGAAATCGGCCCTGGGTTGGCCGCCTTGACCCAGCCCTTGGTCGAGCGCCTGGGCGCGCTCACCGTGATCGAACTGGACCGCGACCTGGCCGCACGCCTGCGAGATCACCCACAGCTGACGGTGATTGAATCTGACGTGTTGAAAGTGGACTTCCGGCAGGTACAGAAACAGTTTAACGCTACTGATTCAGGAGCAAACGCAGTCACAACGCCAAGCACTGCGCCTGCGCGCAAACTGCGCGTGGTGGGCAACCTGCCGTACAACATCTCCACGCCCATCTTGTTTCACCTGCTGGACTTCGCGGCGGAGATCGAAGACCAGCACTTCATGCTGCAAAAGGAAGTGATCGACCGCATGGTGGCCACGCCCGCCTGCAGCGACTACGGCCGCCTGAGCGTGATGCTGCAATGGCGCTACGCGATGGAAAACGTGTTGTTCGTGCCCCCGGAATCGTTTGACCCCCCACCGCGCGTCGACAGCGCCGTGGTGCGCATGGTGCCTCACGCCGCGCCTGCCCCGGTGAACTTTGCCACGCTGGAAACACTGGTCAAAGTGGCGTTCAGCCAGCGGCGCAAGTTGCTGCGCCACAGCCTGGGCAAATGGCTGGACGAGCAGCAGTTTGGCGGGCAATTTGACCTGCAGCGCCGCGCTGAGGAAGTGCCGTCAGCGGAATACGTGGCCCTGGCTCAGAGCCTGAAAAACCACGCGGACTGAGAGCCCGTGGCGGTCAACGCTTTGGGCGGGCAGGCGTTGCAGGGGTTTGGGCTGGTGTCAACACCCCTTTGACCCGCCCTTGCAGGTTGGCCAGGTGGTTGAGGTTGTCGTACACCAAGCTGTCTGCGGTGAACTCGTCGGTGCCCCGCACGATGCGCACGGGCTGGTGGGTTTTGATGAGCTCGGTATCGGTGATCACATGCAGGAAGTCGCTGCGCAGTTCGAGCTTGGGGTCGGTTCGCCCAGTTTTGAGTGCCGAGGCCTCACGCACCACGATGGCATTGCCAAACAGCTGCACCTCAGAGCCGTCCCCGTTGGAGAGCCCGCGCTCGGCAGTGGCCACGGTCAAGCGGCCTTCGTTGTCGTACGTGCGCAAATTGACCTTGTCAATTTCAACCGTGTCGGTGTCAGGAAAGTGCCGCATCTCCGTGCCCTGCAGCTCTGATTTCAAACGGCCAGCGGGGTCGAATGTTTTGACCGAAAACCCTTGCATGAAGTAATCGGCGTTGTGCGTCGCAGGCTTGCCTGCATCGGCTTGGTCGGCAGGTGGCGCGCTGCGAACCAGCAGGTAGGTGCCCATGGCCAGCACGCCCATCAAAATCACGGGCAGGTAGATGGACACCTGGTCCATCGCACGGTGCATGCTTCGGTTCATTGGCGGTTCATCACAGGCTGGCGTCGTCGAGCAGGTCCACATACCGGCCGCTGGCCACCAACAGCACATCGCACAGCTCACGGGCAGCACCGTCACCACCGCGCAGTGAGGTGACATGGTGGGCCACGGCTTTCACCTCGGCGTGGGCGTTGGCAGGCGCGCAGGCCAGTGCCACGCGGCGCAGCACGGGCAGGTCAGGCCAGTCGTCGCCCATGGCAGCGGCTTGCGACCAGTCCAGCCCCAGCGCTTGCAGGGTGGCTTCGGCAGCAGGGCGCTTGTCTTCGGTGCCGTAGTGCACGTGCGTCACCCCCAAGGCCTGCAAGCGCAGGCGCAGGGGTTTGGAATCGCGCCCAGTGATCACGGCGGGGGTGATGCCCACGCGCTGCAGCAGCTTGATGCCGTGGCCGTCCAGGGTGTTGAAGCGCTTGAGGGTTTCGCCCGTCTCTGACATGAGCAAGCCACCATCGGTCAGCACGCCATCGACATCAAAAAACACCACGCGCACAGCTTGTGCGCGCAGCAACAGTTCAGCGGAGAAGTTCAATGCGGGTTGCAGCACGGGAAGGCTCATGGTCAGATCACCTTGGCACGCATCAGGTCATTGCTGTTCAGGGCGCCACACAGCACGCCGCCAGCATCCACCACCAACACGCTGGTGATGCGGTGCTGCTCCATCATGTCAGCCGCGTCCACCGCGAGCGCATCGGAACGCAGCGTTCGGGGGGCGGGATGCATCACTTCCTGGGCGGTGGTGTGCCGCAAGTCCAGGCCTTTTTCGACCAAGCGGCGCAGGTCACCGTCAGTGAAGATGCCCACCACGCGGCCTGCGTCATCAACAATGGCCGAGGCACCCAGGCCTTTGCTGCTCATCTCGCGCATCAGCTCGCTGAAGCCACTGCCGGGCAGCACGCGGGGCACCGCATCGCCTTGGCGCATCACATCGGCCACGTGGGTCAACAGCTTGCGCCCCAGGGCGCCGCCGGGGTGCGAGCGCGCAAAATCTTCGGCGCGAAAACCACGGGCATCGAGCAATGCCACGGCCAGGGCGTCGCCCATGGCCATTTGGGCCGTGGTGCTGGCGGTGGGTGCCAAATTGAGGGGACAGGCTTCTTTTTCGACACCACTGTTGATCACCACATCGGCATGGCGCGCGAGGGTGGACTGCAAGCCCCCTGTCATCGCGACCAGCGGCGCACCCAGGCGCTTGAGCACCGGCAAGATGACGGCGAGTTCATCGACTTCACCACTGTTCGAGATGGCCAGCACCACGTCGATCGGCTTGATCATGCCCAGGTCGCCATGGCTGGCTTCGGCAGGGTGCACAAACATCGCGGCGGTACCTGTGGACGCCAGCGTGGCGGCGATCTTGCGACCCACATGCCCGCTTTTGCCCATGCCCATCACCACAACACGGCCACGCACCCGGAGCATCAGCCGCACCGCATCGGCAAAACCATCGGTCACACGGGCCTTGAGCCCCAGTACGGCCGCGGCCTCAATGTCAAACGTCTCTTGCGCCAAGCGCACCGCACGCGCCGTATCGAGGTCAGGTAAAGCGGTGGGCTGGGCGGGGGTGGCGGTCATGCGGGGATTCTATCGGGCGACGCCTCCTGGCCCAGCCTGCGACCCTGGCCAGCGACTTGCTAGTATTGGGGAAAGATCACCCCACCCATGAACGCCCTCGAACTCACCCTCCTCTACCTGCTGGCCGCGGTGCTGGGGGTGGTGGCGTGCCGCAAATTGCTGTTGCCGCCGATGTTGGGCTATTTGGTGGTGGGGGTGTTGATTGGGCCCAATGCGCTGGCGCTGGCGCAGAACTCCGAGGGCATACGGCACTTGGGTGAGTTTGGCGTGGTGTTTTTGATGTTCGTGATCGGGCTGGAATTCAACCTGCCCAAGTTGCGGGCGATGCAAAAGCATGTGTTTGGCCTGGGGCTGTCGCAGGTGGTGCTGACCATTGCGCTGGCCACGGGCGCGGCGCTGCTGTTGTCGCGTTTTTTGCCCGCCGCTTGGCAGCTGCGTTGGCAGACGGTGGTGGCACTGTCGGGTGCGTTGGCGATGAGCAGCACGGCCATTGTGGTCAAGCTGATGTCGGAGCGGCTGGAGCTAGAGAGCGAGCACGGCAAGCGCGTGATGGGGGTGCTGCTGTTTCAGGATTTGGCGGTGGTGCCGCTGCTGGTGTTGATTCCGGCGCTGGGCGCGTCTGCTGACAACTTGCTGATGTCGCTGGCCATGGCGGGCCTCAAGGCGGTGGTGTTGATTGGCGTGCTGCTGGTGGGCGGCCAACGGGTGATGCGCTGGTGGCTGACCATCGTAGCGCGGCGCAAGAGCGATGAGTTGTTTGTGCTGAACCTGCTGCTCATCACCTTGGGCTTGGCGTGGGTGACCGAGCTGGCGGGCTTGAGTCTGGCGCTGGGGGCGTTCATCGCTGGCATGTTGATTTCGGAAACCGAGTTCAAACACCAGGTGGAGACCGACATCCGCCCCTTCCACGATGTGCTGTTGGGGCTGTTTTTCATCACCATCGGCATGCTGCTGGACTGGCACATCGTGCTGGAGCGCTGGCCTTTGGTGCTGCTGCTGGTGAGTTTGCCGGTGCTGTTCAAGCTGGTGCTGGTGACGGGCTTGTCGTGGGGTTTGGGCGCAACGCCTGGCGTGGCGTTGCGCACGGGCTTGTATTTGGCGCAGGCGGGGGAGTTCGGTTTTGTGCTGCTCACGCTGGCGCAAAGCTCGTCGCTGATTCCACCGCATTTGCTCAACCCGATTTTGGCGAGCATGGTGTTGTCGATGTTGGCCACGCCCTTCATCCTGATGCACAGCAACCGCATCGTGATGAAGCTGGTGGCCAGCGAGTGGCTGTTGCAGTCGCTGCAAATGACGACGATCGCGCGCAAATCGATCAACACCACACAGCACGTGATCATTTGCGGCTACGGCCGTTGCGGCCAAAACCTGGCGCGCATGCTCGACGCTGAGCGCATCCCCTACATGGCGCTGGACCTGGACCCAGACCGCGTGCGCCAAGCGGCGGCGGCGGGCGACTCGGTGGTGTTTGGTGACGCCTCGCGCATGCAGGCGCTGATTGCCGCTGGGCTGGGGCGTGCCAGCGCGGTGGTGATCACTTACCTGGATTTGCCCAGCAACCTCAAGGTGTTGGCCAACATCCGCGAACGGGCGGCCCAGGTGCCGGTGATCGTGCGGACCAAAGACGACCATGACCTGGAGAAGTTGCAAGCCGCCGGGGCGACCGAGGTGGTGCCCGAAGCGATTGAGGGCTCGTTGATGCTGGCAAGCCACGCGCTGGCTTTGGTCGGCGTGCCGATGCGCCGTGTGATCCGCGTGGTGCAAGACCAGCGCGATGCGCGCTACAACTTGTTGCGTGGCTACTTCCATGGCCGGGATGACGACACGGTGAGCGAGCTGGACCACGAACGCTTGCACACCGTGACGCTGCCCTTGGGGGCGCGAACCTTAGGTCAGCCGCTGGGCTTGTTGGCCTTGCACGCGGTGGGCGTGCGGGTGGTGAATTTGCGCCGGGCAGGCGGCAAGGCGGTGGCACCGCAAGACGACACGGTCTTGAGCGATGGCGACACCTTGGTGCTGTCAGGCAAGCCCGAGGCGCTGGCCTTGGCTGAGCAAAAGCTGCTCAAAGGTTAGGGTAGGCAATGGCAGGCGTCACAAATCGCCGTATTGCGTCGAGCCCAGCGGTCGGTTGGGCAGACCACCATCGGGCAATTCGGTGATCGGAAAACCCGAGGCGGTGACTGCGGTGGGATCGTGTGGCTCACTGAGGCCAGACGAGTCGATCGTGTGGTGACTGACCGAACGGGTTCGGAACTTGGACGGCTTGCGCGCTTGATCGGGTCGCTTGACCAAATCGCGGTCAGTCATGCGCCAGTACACGGCTTTGACGCGCAAGCGGTGGTGGCTGGAGGCACGCTGCACGATGTTGGCTTCCATGCCGCCCAAATCGGTCATGTCGTGGCTCAACTGGTCGGACAGGTCCACCATCACCACGAATTGCAAGCCGTCTTGCTCCAGGGTGAGCACCTTGAATTTGAATTGCGAGGTCAGCAAACCCATGCCCACCAAGGCTTCGCGCACCACGGTGTAGAGCAGCTCTCGCTGTATCACCCGGCTGCGGGTCTCTCGCTTGCGGTCAGGCGATACCTTGCGGGCAGAAAGGGTGCGGGGCTTGGCAAACAGGCGAGAAAACCAGGACATGGTGCGCGGAAAGTGGGGTTCTCGGGCACGGCGCCAGAGGTGAAAGCAGTATAGGCGTGGCCCTCGGCTTTGCAGCCCCAGCGCGGTTTATCCCCTACTTGCCGATACAGAATTTGGAAAAAATCACACCCAGCAAGTCGTCAGCCGAAAATTCACCGGTGATCTCGTTCAGCGCGTTTTGTGCCAATCGCAATTCTTCAGCCAAAAGGTCCAACGCGGGGCCTTGGGCCATGATCTGCGCCATGGCCAAGTCAACGTGCGCCTGGGCCCGCTTGAGGGCATCGAGGTGGCGCCCCCGGGCGATGAACACGCCCTCAGGGTGAGACTGCCAACCCCCCACTTCCAGCAAGCGTTGGCGCAAGGCCTGCAGGCCGTCACCGGTTTTGGCGGACAAACGCAAGCCTGCCTGGACCGCGGGCAAATCGGTCGCTGCACCCACGCTGTCCACCTTGTTCCAAACGTCGATCACCGGCACGGCGTCAGATACTTTTTGGGCCAATTCGGCAGCTATGGCGTCATCTGCAGCTACATAATCGATAGCACCCATTCGCGTCAAATCATGCAAAAAGAGCACCGCGTCGGCACTTTCGATCTGCCCCCAGGCGCGGGCAATGCCAATTTGCTCGACCTCGTCCACGCTGTCACGCAGGCCTGCGGTGTCGACCACGTGCAGCGGCACGCCCTCGATCTGGATGGTCTGGGCCACCACGTCACGGGTGGTGCCCGCCACGGGCGTGACGATGGCCAGCTCTGCCCCCGCCAAGGCATTGAGCAATGAGCTTTTGCCGGCATTGGGTTGCCCGGCAATCACGACCTTGATGCCTTCGCGCAGCAACGCGCCTTGGTGGGCACGGCCAAACAGGGTGTGCAGCGCATGTTGCAATCCCGTCAGCTGACCGTGTGCGTCTGCTTTTTTCAGGAAGTCGATTTCTTCTTCGGGAAAGTCGAGGGTGGCTTCCACCAGCATGCGCAGGTGGATCAGGCCATCGCGCAACTGGTGCACTTCGTTGGAAAACTCACCCGCCAAAGATCGGCTTGCGCTGCGGGCGGCCGCCTCGGTGCTGGCATCGATCAGGTCGGCAATGGCTTCGGCTTGTGCAAGGTCGATTTTGTCGTTCAGAAAGGCACGCTCGGTGAATTCACCCGGGCGAGCCAAGCGCAAGCCGATGCTGGCGCCGACGTCCAAACAACGCGCCAGCAGCAATTGCATCACCACCGGGCCACCGTGGGCTTGCAGCTCCAGCACGTCTTCGCCGGTGTACGAGTGCGGTGCCGGGAAATGGATCGCCAAGCCCTGGTCAATCACGCTGCCATCCGCCGCTTTGAATGGCAGGTAGGTGGCTTCGCGTGGACGCAGGGCACGCGCGCACAGGGCGTCGATGACCGGTGCGAGACGCGGGCCAGACAGGCGGATGATGCCCACCGCCCCGCGCCCGGAGGCGGTGGCGATGGCGACGATGGGAACAGAGGCCGTGTGGAGCATGGAGAGAGGTTACTTCAAGGCCAGTGCGGCAGCTTCAGCCGCACAGTCACCGCTGGCCACGCGGGCGGTTTTGGCACCAGCGGCTCTGGCGGCTTTGACCTCGGCAGCGGCCAGTTTGACCTGTGCCTGGAACACAGGCTCAGCGTGCATCCGTGCCACGGCGGCGGCACCCACCATGCGGCCAGCATCCACGTCGCTCTGCCAGTGCACACCGCAGACTTGTCGGCTGTCGCCATAGGCCCGCCCGCGGGCGAGGATGGCATCGGCACGGTCGGGTGCGACCTCGGTCAGCACCAGCGCCCATGACCATCCCAGAGCAGAATGGCCCGAGGGGTACGAGCCGTCTTTCACCAAGCGCGGTTCCCCTGCGGGGTCACAGCTGGTCTCTTTGAATTCGACAAAGGGACGGGTGCGGTTGTAATGGTCTTTGGCGGTGTAGGTGGACAGGCCACCATCGGTCATGGTGCGGCGCATCAAGGCCACCAGGTGGGGGGTTTTCTCGGCACTCATGTCCAGGTCGAGCGCGCAGGCAAAGACTTCACCGGCTTTGGGGAACAGGAAATTCGCATCGGCTTGCGCGAGCTTGCCACGGGGGGTGTTCAACAGCGCCCGGGTTTGCTTGTGCTGGGCCTCGTCAGCCAACGCGGCAGGCGAGCCTTTGACCGGTGGTGGGGGCAGCAGGGCGAGGCTGTTGGGGTAGTTCTTTTGGTCCAGGTAGCCATTGAGCACGCCCGAGCCAGCGCGGTATTCGCCGATCTGTTCGACCGTGGTGGGTGGGATGGCTGCGGAGGGTGTGGCGGTTGACACGCCATGGTGGGCATGGTGGTGGGCACAGCCGCTGAGGCTGACGCCCAAGGCCAGCGACAAGGCCAGTCGCGACCAAGACGGTAAACCGGGCCCGCCGATGGCTTGGGCCAGTGGATCTGTGTGTGGGTGCATGGTGTCTCCTGTGGTGTGGTTGGCCCCCATGGGCATGGCACCGGAAATTAAAACACTTTCGGCTGGGGACCCGCGTCAGTTGGGTGACGCACAAAAGGGGGACACACAAAAAAGCCCGCCGACCAAGTGGTCCAGCGGGCTCAGGAGGCGAGAGGGCGAAGCACCCCCGGTGCCCTACGTCAGAACTTGGGCAGGTTGAACTGCGGTGGCACGCCCATGCGGGTGTTGATGATCCAC
>CAZHDP010000131.1:0-8299 GCA_964531605.1 uncultured Burkholderiaceae bacterium
GCCATGCTGCTGCCCATCACCTCGCAAGTCGAGCCCACGGCATCGATGATACTTTTTGCAGGGATTTACTACGGTGCGATGTATGGCGGTTCAACAACCTCCATTTTGCTCAACACCCCTGGCGAAACGGGCACCATGGTGACTGCGCTGGAAGGGTTCAAGATGGCCAAAAGCGGTCGCGCTGGCGCGGCCTTGGCCACCTCTGCGATTGGCTCATTTGTGGCGGGGACGATCGCCACCATCTTGGTGACCCTGTGCGCGCCGCTGATGGCCGAGTTTGCCGTCAAGCTGGGCCCGCCGGAGTATTTTGCCCTGATGTTGGTGGCCTTCACCACGGTCAGCGCCGTGCTCGGCGGCAGCGCATTGCGCGGCCTTACTGCCCTGTTCACTGGCTTGGCGATTGGCTTGGTGGGCATTGACCAAATCACGGCCACAGCGCGCTATACCGGCGGCGTGCCCGAATTCATGGACGGCGTAGAAGTGGTCTTGATCGCAGTGGGGCTGTTTGCGGTCAGTGAGGCCATGTACAACGTGTTGTACGAAGGGCAAGCCGAGGTGACATTGAATCGCGCGGGATCAGTGCACATGAACAAGTCTGAGTGGCGCAGATCCTGGCCTGCTTGGTTGCGTGGGACGGCCATAGGCTTTCCTTTCGGGACGCTGCCTGTCGGTGGGTCAGAAATTCCAACCTTCATCAGCTACGCCACCGAGCGCAAACTCAGCGCCCACAAGGAAGAATTTGGGACCGTCGGTGCGATTGAGGGTGTCGCTGGCCCGGAGGCTGCCAACAACTCCGCAGTGACCGCCACGCTGGTGCCCTTGCTGACGCTGGGCATACCGACCTCGGTGACGGCTGCTATTTTGCTGTCCGCGTTGCAAAACTACGGCTTGCAGACGGGACCGCAGCTGATGACCACGTCCTCCACCTTGGTGTGGGCCTTGATTGCATCGCTTTACATTGGCAATGTGATGCTGTTGGTGCTGAACCTGCCCCTGGTCGGCCTGTGGGTCAAACTGCTCCAGATTCCCCGCAGCTACCTGTATGCCGGTATCTTGGTGTTTGCGACCGTGGGCGTTTACGGCATGCGGCAAAGCGCATTTGATTTGTTCTTGATGTTTGGCGTTGGCTTGATCGGGGTGATGATGCGTCGCTTTGGTTTTCCGACCGCGCCGGTCATCGTGGGCATGATCTTGGGCCCCATGGCTGAAGCCCAAATGCGCAACTCGTTGTCGATAGGCGAAGGCCGTTGGTCGGTCTTTGTCGAGCGCCCCATGTCGCTGGCGATTTTGCTGGTCGTGGTCGCCATCGTGGTCGTGCCACCACTGTTGCGCAGGCGCAAGTAGACGTGCGAGCAGGCGTCAGTTATTTGGACTGGCGCACGCGCAGCAACTCGTCCAGGATCAAACAGACAGCGCCCACCGTGATGGCACTGTCTGCCACGTTGAAGGCGGGGAAGTTGCCGCCATGGAACAGGGGCTTGAGGAAGTCCCAGTGGAACTGCAAAAAGTCCACCACGTACCCGTAGACCACCCGGTCAATCACATTGCCGATGGCCCCGCCCATCACGCAGGCCAAGGCAAAGCAAAACAGCTTTTGCCCAGGGTGTGACTTGAGCATCCAGACGATGAACACCGTGGCCGTGAGACCTATGCCCGTGAAGAACCACCGCTGCCAGCCGCCCGCATCGTGCAAAAACGAAAAGGCCGCTCCGGTGTTGTGGGCCCGCACCACGTCAAAGAAGCTGGTGACTGGCGTCACGTCCCCCAACTTGTAGTACCCCACGATCAGCACCTTGGTGAACTGGTCAATGAGGATCAGCACGGCCGCCAAGCCCAGCCAAGGCCACAAGGAGTGAGCGCCACGGGACGACATCACCAAGCTGGCTTGTCCGCCTCTGTTCTTGCTTGTACCGTTGCTGCGTGATTTGCTGGCCATCGCTCAAGCCACCGCGCGTTGTTCGCCAGCACCGTACAGGTTGCTGGTGCAGCGACCGCACAAGGTCGGGTGAGCGGGGTCGGTGCCAACGTCAGCACGGTAATGCCAGCAGCGCTCGCACTTGGTGTCTGAAGAGGTACTTGCCACAATGGACAGGTCATTTCCTGCTATCAATTCAAGAGCAGAGGTGATGAACACGAACTTTGCATCGTCGCCCAGGCTCGCCAGCAGTGCATGGTCTTCAGCGGCTGCCGTCAGGCTGACCTTGGCCTGCAAGCTGGAGCCCACTTTGCCTTCTGTGCGCAGCGCCTCGATGTCCTTGTTCACCAGGTCACGGATCTCGCGGACGCGGTTCCACTTGGCGAGCAAGGCTTCGTCAGGGGCGGCAAAGGTGCTGAAGGTTTCGAAGAAGATCGATTCACTCATGCCCACAAACGCCCAGGCTTCTTCGGCCGTGAAGCTCAGGAACGGGGCCATCCAGCGCAGCATGGCCTGGGTGATCTGGTACAGCGCCGTTTGCGCACTGCGGCGCGCCAGACTGCCTGGGGCGGTGGTGTACAGGCGGTCTTTGAGCACGTCCAGGTAAAAACCACCCAGGTCCTCGCTGCAGTACAGCTGCAGCTTGGTGACCACGGGGTGGAATTCATAGACTTGGTAGTGCGCCAGGATGTCGGCCTGCAGTTGTGACGCCCGTGCCAGCGCGTAGCGGTCGATCTCCAGCAATTGGTCAGCGGGGACGGCATCCTTGGCGGGGTCAAAGTCGCTGGTGTTGGCCATCAAAAAGCGCAGCGTGTTGCGGATGCGGCGGTAGGCATCGACCACGCGGGCGAGGATTTTGTCGTCGATGTTCAGGTCACCCGAATAGTCGGTTGACGCCACCCACAGCCGGGCGATTTCAGCGCCCAACTTGCTGGTGACGGTTTGCGGGTCCACCGTGTTGCCCAGCGATTTGCTCATCTTGCGGCCTTGGCCGTCGGTGGCAAAGCCGTGCGTCAGCAGGCCTTTGTAGGGTGCGCGGTCGTACAGCGCGCAGCCCAACAGCAGCGAGCTGTGGAACCAGCCACGGTGCTGGTCGTGGCCTTCGAGGTAGAGGTCTGCCTCGGGGCCGTTGTCATGGAACGGCGGACGCCCGTAGGCCTCGGCATGGCTGCCACGCAACACGTGCTGGAAGGTGCTGCCGGAGTCAAACCAGACCTCCAGAATGTCGGTGCTCTTGGTGTAGTGCGGTGCGTCCGTGGCCCCGAGAATGTCCTCGGCCGTCACTCGGCTCCAGGCCTCGATGCCGCCTTTTTCGACAATGGCGGCCGCCTGGTCCAGGATCTCCATGGTGCGCGGGTGCAGTTCGCCGGAATCTTTGTGCAAAAAGAAGGGCACGGGCACGCCCCAGCTGCGTTGGCGCGAGATGCACCAGTCTGGCCGGTTGGCGATCATGTCGCGCAGGCGGCTTTGGCCGTTTTCGGGGTAAAAGCTGGTCTGCTCAATCGCATCCAAGGCCAATTGGCGCAGTGTCTTGGGCGCTTTGTCTTGGGTGAACACGCCTTCGCCCTCGTCCATGCGGATGAACCATTGGGCCGCCGCGCGGTAGATCACGGGCGTTTTGTGACGCCAGCAATGCGGGTAGCTGTGGGTGATGGTCACCGTGGCCATCAGACGGCCAGCGTTTTTCAGCGTTTCCAGGATGGTCGGGATGGCTTTCCAGATGTGCAGGCCACCAAACAGCGGGAAGTCAGGCGCGTAGGTGCCGTTGCCCTGTACCGGGTTCAGGATGTCGTCATAAGCAATGCCGTTGGCCACGCAGGAGTTGAAGTCATCCACGCCATACGCAGGAGACGAGTGCACGATGCCGGTGCCGTCTTCGGCGCTGACGTAGTCCGCCAGAAAGACGGGTGACAAACGTTTGTA
Source organism: uncultured Burkholderiaceae bacterium (assembly GCA_964531605.1). Taxonomy (GTDB): domain Bacteria; phylum Pseudomonadota; class Gammaproteobacteria; order Burkholderiales; family Burkholderiaceae_C; genus Defluviibacillus. Next base: position 3,839 of record CAZHDP010000131.1, read on the forward strand.
GCCCGCATCGACGTCGTACAGCGGGTGGCGGAAGTTCAAGCCACCGAGTTGGGTTCCCTGCGCGGTCGCAAGCACAGTGCCTTCCAGCCCAAATCGGGTCAGGCATTTCTCCACAAGCGATTCGGCCAACACCAGGCAGCCCATAGGGGTGTCTACCAAGGCGTACACCAGTTCAGCATGGGCATTCAGTGCCTGGTTGGCTGGGATGGTCCACGCGGTGGTGGTCCAGATCACTGCAAAGGCCGATTTGCCTGCGGGCAAGGCGCTCAGTCCAAAGGCTGCAGCCAGTTTGCCCGCGTCGTCGGTTTCAAATGCCACGTCCAGCGTGTCGCTCTTTTTGTCGGCGTATTCGATTTCGAATTCGGCCAAGCTGGAGCCACAGTCAAAGCACCAGTACACCGGCTTCAAGCCACGGTACACAAAGCCGCGCTCAATCACCCGCTTGAAAGCACGGATTTCGCCCGCTTCGTTGGCAAAGTCCATGGTGCGGTAGGGGCGCTCCCAGTCGCCCAACACACCCAGGCGTTTGAAGTCCTCGCGTTGTTGGTTGATTTGCTCGGTGGCAAACGCACGGCTCTTGGCCTGCATGTCGTCACGGCTCAGGTTGCGACCATGCAGTTTTTCGATGGCGTTTTCGATGGGCAGGCCATGGCAATCCCAGCCCGGGATGTACTGTGCGTCGAAACCCGCCAGTTGGCGGCTTTTGACGATCATGTCTTTGAGGACCTTGTTCAGCGCGTGTCCAATGTGCAGCTTGCCGTTGGCGTAGGGCGGGCCGTCATGCAACACGAACAGCGGCGCACCCTGGCGGGCCACGCGCAGACGCGCGTATAGGCCGTCTTCATTCCAATCTTTCACCCAGCCCGGCTCGCGTTTGGGCAGGTCGCCGCGCATCGGGAAGGGTGTGTCAGGCAGGTTCAGGGTGGTACGGTAGTCGACGGGTTCGGTCATGGCTGAAATCCAGGTGATTCGGTGGTGGCGCCGGCACAGGCGCGGTGAGCGTTGGAGGCCCTCACACGGGGGTGGACGGGCGGTGGTGACGCGGGGCCAAGTGCGTCAGGCAGGGCCCAGTCAAATTCGGGCCGTGAACCAGGTCCGTGCGTCGTCGCAGTCTTTGGCTATGCCTCGGGTGAGGGCATCCAGACTGTCATATTTGAGTTCATCGTGCAGTTTGTGCAGCAGGTCCACGCGGATGATTTTACCGTAGGCCTCTTGCCCCGCCAGTTCAGCGGGCCAGGTCAAGCAGTGTGTTTCCAGCAGCACGCGTCCGCCATTGACGTCGTGGGCATCCAGCGAGGGCCTGATGCCCAAGTTGGCGACACCCGTGACGCCGTGTTCAGGGTTTTGCGTCAAGCCGTAGACCTTGACCGCAAAAATGCCGCTGGCGGCAGGTTTCCAATGTGAAAAGCGCAGGTTCAATGTTCGAAAGCCGTCGGTCTTTCCGGGGGCACTGGCGCCCAACTCGCGACCCAGTTTGCGCCCATGCACCACGTGACCCGAGATCGCGTAGGGACGGCCCAACAGGCTGGTCACGTCGTCCATGGCACCCCGACCCAAGGCATCTCGGACGGCAGAGCTGGACACACGCAGTCCTTTCACCTCGTAGCTGTTCATTCGGGCGACGTCAAAGCCCAGGCGGTCGCCTGCGGCGTCCAGCATGGTGTAGTCGCCAGCGCGCTTGGCGCCAAAGCGGAAGTCATCACCTACCAGCACGTAACGCACCCCCAACCCTTGCACCAACACCTCGTCAATGAAGGCTTCAGGCGCTTGGCCAGCAAATGCCGCGTCAAACGGCAGCACCACCACTTGGTCTACCCCACAGCGTTCAAGCTCTTGCAGCTTATCCCGCAGTGTGGCGATCCTGGCTGGGGCCATGTCAGGCTTGTTCAGAGCCTTGGCGAAATAGTCTCTGGGATGGGGTTCGAACGTCATCACGCAAGTCGGTACTTTGCGGTGTTTGGCTTCGTTGTTCAGCAAGGCCAACATCGCTTGGTGACCCCGGTGTACGCCGTCGAAGTTGCCGATGGTCAGCGCGCACGCATTCGCAATGCCTGGATGGTGAAAGCCTCGAAATATCTTCATGGACTCAACTTGGTATCAATTTGATAGCGCAACACGCCCCACGGACATGCCGAAGTCATGGTTTTGACTTTTAAACAGGGTATATTGTGCTGTAGTCCCGTGTGGTCAGGCGCGGGGCGGCAGGGTACGCGTGTCTTTCTTTCCTGTCAGCGCTGAAATGTTTGTCATTGGAGGCCTGTTTTGAAAGTTTTGAAGTTATCCGCCCAGGGGCTGCCACAGTCCTGGATTTCGTTGGAGCAAGCCGTGATCCATTACGCGGCTGATGATGTGCGTTGGGAGATGGGGCGCGAGGTTGCTGTCTTTCGCGGCGGCAACAACGCCATCACGGGTGTGCAGTCGGTGATCAAGGTCAACAGCATCATCGGGACACGCGGTGTGCCCAACATCAACCCCTTCGATTTGCGCCCAGGCCTCACCAACAGCAAGCTGTTTGCACGTGACCGCAATGTCTGCGCCTACTGCGGCCAGCGCTTACAAGAGCATGACCTGACCCGAGAGCACATCGTCCCCTTTGCGCAAAATGGGCAAGACCACTGGATGAACGTGGTCACGGCGTGTAAACCGTGCAACCACCGCAAGAGCAGCCGCACACCCGAGCAGGCCCACATGCCGTTGCTTTACACGCCTTACGTGCCCAGCCTGTGGGAGGACTTCATCCTGCGCAACCGCCGCATTTTGGCGGACCAGATGGAGTTCTTGATGGCCCACGTGCCCAAATCATCTCGCTTGGTCACCTGATCACTGGCTGATTTCAAGCCACACCGTGTGGCTCTCTTTGGCGGGCCAGGTGCGGCCCACAATGCGCTCTACCGCATCGGTGTGGAATTCAGCCGCGATGGCGCGATTTTCCAGCTTCGTCAGTTTGATTTTGCTGGCTGCGTTGCCTGCCGACGGCATCACGGAGATGCCGGGGGGTGGAAACTGCCCGTCAAACTTGATGTGGTTGTTGCTGGGGTCCAGGTAGCCCCGAGGACGCACCAAATTGACGATGGAAAACGCGGGCAAGTCGGCATCGGCAATGCGGTCTGCCTTGAGGTGCACGACGTTGCTGCTGCGAGGAAAGGGGCTGCGGTAGATGTGTGTGGTGGCATAGCCTGGGGCACGGACCACAAACTCATACGGCACACCAGAAACAGATTTGAACGGACCCCAACGGCCATCTGCCCCCACCGCTTTGGTGTACACCGGTTCGCCCACGCGCAAGCCGGTTTCATAGTGCACGGCATAGACCTCTACCTTGGCATTGCTGACAGGCAGGTTGTTGGAAAAATTGCCTGAGGATTTGTCTTCTGATTTCACCCCCATGCCAGTGACCATGCCATCCAGCACGGGGTCGAGTTCAGGCCAGACGGTGGGCGACGACGGGGCTTGCCCCGTGATGAAGCGGTAGGTGGCCTCAAATGCTTGTGGCGAAAACGAGGTTTCGCGATGATCAACCCGCGGCAGCACCAGGTTGCGCGCACCCTTGAGTTCTGGGCCGTCAAAACCGACGCCTGTCGGTGTGCCTTTGGCGCCGATCCACAGGCCGTCATACTGCGCGTATTTGTCGTTGTTGTCCGACCGCAAGGTCAGCCACTGCACGGGGCCTTTCACTTCGTCGCCAGCGTCGTTCTTCGGTCTGTTCAAGGCTTTCAAGAAGGCGCCTGTGCCCGCGAATTCACTGCCTTCACGCAAACCCGGTGTTGCCCAGACCCCATGGTTGGGTGTACCGCCCAAGATGGCGTGGCTGACCGTTTTGTCACCGCCACCGTTGTCGATGTAATTGCGTATCGCATAGCCACCACGTGAGTTGCCGACCAACACCACTTGTTTGGCCCCGGTCTTGGCCAACACTTTGTCTACTTCGGCTTTCAAAAAGGCCATGTGCTCTGCAGTGGAGCTGCGACCCGGCTGGGCCTTGCTGTCATCGTCTCGCGCAAGTGGGTAGGGCTGCTGCAAGGCGAACAAGCGGTCGCGGGGCCAGCCGTTCGATTCGAAGCGCCAGATCACGTTTTGCCAGACGGCGGCTGAGTCACCATTGCCGTGTACAAAAACAATGGGGGTTGCGTCCAGCCTTTGTTTGGGGCCGTAGGCGCAGCCACCCGTGGCCAGTGCCAATACCAGGGCGGTGGCAGCCCCCAACAACAATCGTCTGAACATCCCTACTCCTTGAAATCACATTGCGTGGTTTGCTGCAGGCAAAAAAAGGCCCGCGACTCAGGCGGGCCAGTTTATGCGAGTTTGGTCGCGTTCAGGTCAGGCAAACACACCTGCGGTGTCTTGCATGCGGTCAGACACTTCACCCAAGTGGTGCAGTGTGTCGCCATAGACCATTTCGAGTTGCGTGAGCTTCTTGAAATAGTGGCTGCCGATGTACTCGTCTGTCACGCCGATGCCGCC
>CAZHDP010000132.1:0-8218 GCA_964531605.1 uncultured Burkholderiaceae bacterium
GTCCCAATGCCAGGAATCATGGTGATCAAGCCTCGGGCCACATAGCCGATGCCTATGGTCAACATCACGATCGAGAAAGCCGGCTGGCCCAGGATGGGGCGTATGACGATGCGCTCGAGCAAGATGCCAAACACCGCCATGCCCAAGATCGAGCACAAGACCGAAAGCCAGAAGGGAAAGCCCAAAAAGGTCATGCCCGCCAAGCCACAGAAAGCACCCAGCATCATCAGGTCTCCCTGGGCGAAGCTGACGGTTTCGGTGGCTTTGTAAATCAGCACGAAGCCAAGCGCGATCAGACCGTAAATACAGCCTTGGGCGATGCCGCTGATAACCAGTTGTAAGAACTGCACTGTGACTCCCAGCGCCCCCGTGGCGCATGACTGCATTGTTTATAGCCGGTCACGCGCAATCAACGCTCAGGGTTCTTCCGCATTCAAGGGTATTCCCACATGAGGGTTAATCCACACCATGCCTACGCCTTTGAACACTTCTGCAAATGTCCTGGTCGAGCGCCTCGACACTGTCACGGTGGTGACCTTGAACCGACCCGATGTGCGCAATGCCGTCGATACCGAGACAGCGGTGGCGCTGTACGACGTGTTTCGGTCGTTTGAAGACGACCCCCACGCCCGTGTGGCCGTCTTCCATGGCGCACATGGTCATTTTTGTGCTGGATGGGATCTGCAGTTTGGTGCGCAATTGGCCGCGTCGGGTCAGGCCAGCGAGCGGCAGTTGTTGTCTGAATTGGATTACCCTGATGCACCTCCCTTGCCAGGGCCGCGCGGGCCCATGGGGCCATCACGCCTCATGCTCTCCAAACCGGTGATTGCTGCCGTCAGTGGAGCCGCCGTTGCCGGTGGCATGGAGTTGGCGCTGTGGTGCGACCTGCGTGTGATGGAAGAAGATGCCTACTTTGGTGTGTTTTGCAGACGCTTTGGCGTACCCCTGATCGATGGGGGCACGGTGCGATTGCCGCGCCTCGTTGGCATGGGGCACGCCATGGATTTGATCCTGACCGGGCGGAAAGTCGAAGCACAAGAGGCTTTGCAGATGGGCCTTTGCAATCGCGTGGTGCCTGCTGGACAGGCCCTTGAGGCAGCCTTGGGCCTGGCCCGACAATTGAGTGAGTTTCCCCAGCGGACGATGTTGGCGGACCGCGCCAGCGCCCATGCGCAATGGAACTTGCCTTTGGATGCCGCTTTGCGCCAAGAGTGGGCACGGGGCCAAGCCTGTATTGCAGAGGGGCTGCAAGGCGCGACGCGCTTTGCATCAGGCACCGGGCGTCACGGTCGGTTTTGAGTCAGAAGGCCCGAACTTCAAGTCCTGGCTTTGGGGTCTGTCTTCGGGATTTGCCGTGGCTTGCCCTGGTCGTCAATGGCCACGTATGTGAGGGATGCTTCTGTCACTTTGACGTACTGTCCCTGCGCACGAAATCGCTCGGCAAACACCTCTACCTGCACGGTGATCGAGGTATTGCCGACGCGGGTGATGTGGCCAAAAAAGGAGAGGATGTCGCCCACACGCACCGGCTGTTTGAAGATGAATTCATTCACTGCGACCGTGGCCATGCGCCCCTGGGTGTAGCGCGCCGGAATCACTGAGCCCGCCAAGTCCACCTGGGCCATGACCCAGCCACCGAAAATATCCCCGTTGGCGTTGCAGTCGCCAGGCATGGGGATCACCTTGAGAACCAGCTCTTTGTCGGTAGGCAGCGGGACCTGGATGCTTGAATTGGCAGACATGGGCACAATCTCTTTCTGAATCAACCCTACAGATTGTCTCCCATGCGCCGCAGCGGCGAACCATTCACCCCCCCATCCGCGGCAACTGCCACTGCCCATGCCTCTTCCTCTGTCCGTTCCGACGTGCCCCAGCGCTCCGATTGGGGGACCCTGAAACGCCTGTTTCCGTACCTGTGGCACTACAAGTGGCGCGTGGTTGCGGCGCTCAGCTTCATGATCGGCGCCAAGTTGGCCAATGTGGGGGTGCCTTTGTTGTTGAAGCAGCTGGTCGATACCATGGCCATCAAGCCTGGGGCCGACAACTTCAATGCCGGTGCCTTGCTGGTGGTGCCGGTGGGTTTGTTGGTGGCTTACGGGTTGCTGCGCTTGTCCACGTCCTTGTTCACCGAATTGCGCGAATTGGTGTTTTCCAAAGCCACCGAAGGCGCGGCGCGGAGCATTTCCTTGCAGGTCTTTCGCCATCTGCATGCTTTGAGTTTGCGGTTTCACCTGGAGCGGCAAACGGGCGGCATGACCCGCGACATCGAGCGTGGCACGCGGGGTGTCAATTCGCTGATCTCGTATTCGCTGTACAGCATCATCCCGACTTTGATTGAGGTCGCTTTGGTGTTGACCCTGTTGGCGGTGAAGTTTGATGTCTGGTTTGCGTGGATCACCATCATCGCCTTGGTGTTTTACATCACCTTCACGGTGACGGTCACAGAGTGGCGTACCCAGTTTCGCAAGCGCATGAACGAACTGGATTCGTCGGCACACAGTCGGGCCATTGACTCGCTGTTGAACTATGAGACGGTCAAGTATTTCAACAACGAAGAGTTTGAAGCCCGCCGCTACGACGACAACTTAGACCGGTACCGACAGGCCGCGGTCAAAAGCCAGCGGACCTTGAGCATGCTCAATACGGGTCAGCAAATGATCATTGCCGTGGGCTTGGTGGCCATGCTGTGGCGCGCCACGCAAGGGGTGGTGGATGGGCGCATGACCTTGGGTGACTTGGTGATGATCAATGCCTTCATGATCCAGCTCTACATTCCGTTGAACTTTTTGGGGGTGATCTACCGCGAAATCAAACAAAGCTTGACGGATCTGGACAAGATGTTCGTGTTGATGGAAAAAGACCGGGAGGTAGATGACGCTCCGGGCGCAAAAGACCTGCAGGTTCAGGGTGAACCCACGGTGCGTTTTGACCATGTCAGCTTTGCGTATGACAAGGGCACGCCTGCTGACCCCAACAGTGGCCGTCCCATTTTGCATGACATCAGCTTCGAGATCCCGGCAGGCAAAACCGTGGCCGTGGTTGGGCCTTCTGGGTCTGGCAAATCCACGCTGGCGCGTTTGATGTTCCGTTTTTACGACGTGCAGCAAGGCCAGATCACCATTGCTGGCCAGGATGTGCGCCACGTGACGCAGGCGAGTGTCCGCCGTGCCATCGGGATCGTGCCCCAAGACACTGTCTTGTTCAATGACACGGTGGCGTACAACATCGCCTATGGCCGTGCGGGGGCCAGTCACGCCGAGGTAGAAGAGGCCGCGCGGGCTGCGCGCATCCATGACTTCATCAGCGCCACCCCCAAAGGCTACGACACCATGGTCGGCGAGCGGGGGCTCAAACTCTCTGGTGGTGAAAAGCAGCGTGTGGCGATTGCCCGTACCTTGTTGAAGAACCCGCCCATCCTGATTTTTGACGAAGCCACGTCGGCGCTCGACAGTGCCAATGAGCGGGCGATACAGGCTGAGCTGCAAAGCGCCTCCCGCAACAAGACCACCTTGGTGATCGCGCACCGCTTGTCCACGGTGGTGGACGCACACGAAATTTTGGTGATGGATGCAGGGCGCATCTTGGAGCGCGGCACCCACGCGCAACTGCTGGCCCTCAATGGGCGGTATGCCCAGATGTGGGCGTTGCAACAAGCGGCAGAGTGAAGGTGGGGTGACGAAGGCACAGGCGAGCCCGCGTTTCAGACGTTGGGCTGTGGCGCCATAATCCGCGCATGGACACCAAATGGCTTGAAGACTTTGTCAGCCTGGCTGAAACCCGCAGTTTCAGCCGCTCCGCGCAATTGCGGCATGTGACGCAGCCTGCGTTTTCAAGGCGCATCCAGGCGCTCGAAGCGTGGGCTGGTACCGATTTGGTTGACCGCAGCTCCTACCCTACCAGCCTCACCGCCGCCGGCGACACGCTGTACGCCCAAGCGTTAGAGATGCTGCAAGCCTTGCAAAGCACCCGTGCGATGCTGCGCGGGCACGCCACGGCAGGTGAAGACGTGATTGAGTTCGCAGTACCCCACAGCCTGGCCTTCACTTTTTTCCCGGCATGGGTGACCACGTTGCGCGAGCAGTTTGGCCCCGTCAAAAGCCGGTTGATCGCGCTCAACGTGCACGATGCGGTCATGCGCTTGGTGGAAGGAAACTGCGACCTGCTGATTGCTTTTCACCATCCCTCGCAGCCCTTTCAGCTGGACGCCGACCGTTACGAGATGGTGACGCTGGGGACCGAGGTCTTGGCGCCCTATGTCAAACCACAGGCGAACGGCGAGCCGCTGTTTCTGCTGCCCGGCCGACCGGGCCAGTTGCTGCCCTACTTGGGTTACGCACCGGGGGCATATTTGGGCCGTGTGGTGGACTTGCTGCTCAAGCAGTCGCAGACCGCCATACACCTGGACCGGGTGTACGAAACCGACATGGCCGAGGGGCTCAAGGCCATGGCTTTGGAAGGACACGGTATTGCTTTTTTGCCGCTCAGTGCGGTCAAAAAAGAGCTGCGAGCGAAAAAACTGGTCAGTGCTTTGCCTCCTGACATCACCGGCTTGGACATGAAGCTGGACATCCGCGCCTACCGCGAAAAGCCCCTGGGCAAAGAGGCCCCCAAACGGGGAGCGCAAGCCTTGTGGAGCTTCTTGACCCAGAGCGCATCGTGAGCCATGTCCACGCCAAAATGTGTCTGAATGTTGGAACTATGACTTATTTGCATGGGTGTCGCTGCAATCGGCATTGGATTTCAAAAGGGTGAATCTCTACAGTTCGGCCCTTCAAAACAAATGGCTGAACCCATGACCAAAGAGACAAGGACCGAGAGCGATTTTCTGGGTCCTAAAGAGATTCCAGCGCAGGCGTATTGGGGTGTGCACACCGCCCGCGCGCTTGAAAACTTCCCCATCACCGGTACGCCGATTTCGGCCATGCCAGATTTGATCCGCGCCTTTGGCTACGTCAAAAAATCCGCAGCCCGGGCCAATGTGGACCTGGGCACATTGACGGCAGAGCGTGCTGCTGTCATCGGTGCCGCTTGTGACGAGCTGATACACGGTCATTTTCACGAGCAGTTCGTGGTGGACGTGATCCAGGGGGGCGCAGGGACGTCCACCAACATGAACGCCAACGAGGTCATCGCCAACATCGCTTTGGAAAAGATGGGTCAAGCCAAAGGCCACTACACCGCGTTGCATCCGAATGACCATGTGAATGCCTCGCAGAGCACCAACGACGTGTACCCCACGGCCGTGCGTTTGGCGCTGTGGTTTGCAATTGACCGTCTGTTGACGGCCATGGCGCAGTTGCGCGGTGGCTTTGCACTCAAAGCCTATGAGTTCAAAGACGTGCTGAAGATCGGGCGCACACAACTGCAAGATGCCGTGCCGATGACATTGGGTCAAGAGTTTTCAACTTACGCCGTCATGATCGAAGAAGACGAGGCGCGTTTGCGTGAGGCTCGGGCTTTGATCGAAGAAGTCAACCTGGGTGCCACGGCGATCGGAACGGGCATCAATACCCCCAAAGGTTACGCCGACCTGGCTTGCCGATATCTGGCGGTTGAAAGTGGTGTGCCTGTCAAAAAAGCGGGTAATTTGGTGGAGGCGACCCAAGACACTGGTGCCTTTGTGCAGCTTTCGGGCGTGCTCAAACGCGTGGCGACCAAGCTCAGCAAAATTTGCAACGACCTGCGCCTGTTGTCCAGTGGTCCACAGGCGGGTTTTGGCGACATCCGCCTGCCCGCGCGGCAAGCGGGCTCGTCCATCATGCCGGGAAAAGTCAATCCGGTCATCCCTGAAGTGATGAACCAAGTGGCGTTTGAAGTGATCGGCAATGACATGACCGTCACGATGGCGTCAGAGGCGGGGCAATTGCAACTGAATGCGTTTGAACCCATCATGGGCTGGAGCTTGTTCAAAAGCATCCAACACTTGAACCAAGCCTGTGGCACCTTGTTGGTCAATTGCGTGGTCGGCATCGAGGCCAACCACGAGCTGTTGGCCAAACGTGTGCGTGAATCTGTGACTTTGGTCACGGCTTTGAACCCGATCATTGGCTACGAGAAGTCGGCTTTGATTGCCAAAACGGCGATTGCCACTGGTGAGCCGATTGGCAAAGTCGCCGAAGCTTTGGGCATCATGAGCGCGGCCGACCTGGAGGCGCTGCTGGTTCCTGACAAATTGACACAACCTGTTTAGACTGATTTGTCTATTGCGGGGGGCATGAGGGAATGTCCGGTCTGGAATTTGCTTATACCCACCTAGAATCTTTCCACACTGTTTTCGTATACCTACAAGGAGCATCCATGAAAAAATCAATCATCGCGCTGGCTGTCGTTGCGTTCGCTGGCACCGCCTTTGCGCAAGCCAACGACACCCTGGCCAAGATCAAAGCCTCTGGCAAAGTGGTGATGGGCGTGCGTGACAGTTCTGTGGGCACGTCTTACGCGCTGGGTGACAACAAGTTCACTGGCTATCACGTGGAATTGTGCGAACGTGTGCTCAAAGTGATCGCACCCACGGCCAAAGTGGAATACACCCCCGTCACCTCCGCCAACCGCATTCCTTTGGTGCAAAACGGCACGGTGGACATCGAATGCGGTACCACCACCAACAACACCGCCCGCAAAGAGCAAGTCGCGTTCGCCGTGACCACGCTGGTCACGGAAGTGCGCATGGCGGTGAAGGCCAATTCTGGCCTCACCTCCATCACGCAGCTGAATGGCAAAAATGTGGCCACAACCACTGGCACCACCTCTGTGCAAACCCTGCGCAAGAACGAAAAGGCCAACGGCATTGACTTCAAAGAAGTCATGGGCAAGGACCACGCTGACAGCTTTTTGCTGTTGGAGTCTGGCCGTGCTGACGCGTTTGTGATGGACGACAACATTTTGGCAGGCAACATTGCCAATGCCAAGTCGCCTGCTGATTTCAAAATCGCAGGTGAAGTATTGAGCGTAGAACCCATCGCGATCATGTTCCGCAAAGACGACCCCGCCTTCAAAAAGGCCGTGGACGATGTCATCAAAGGCATGATGAAGTCGGGTGACTTGGACAAGCTCTATGCCAAGTGGTACATGAGCCCCATTCCTCCCAAGAACAGCAACCTGAACTTGGCCATGGGTGCAACCCTCAAAGGCCTGATTGCGAACCCCAACGACAACCCCATGGAAGCCTATAACGCCAAGAAGTAAGGCGCTCTGTGTTCAAGCCCGCTTTGCGGTGTCTGCCGATGGTGCGGATTCTGCAGGCGGGCTTCTTGTTTCGTGTGATTGAGGAGTTCGAATCATGGCCCTGGATTGGCAATGGCAGGTTTTCCTGAAAGTTCCGGAGGGTGCTGACGTACCGTATTGGCAATGGATGATGTCTGCCTGGGGGTGGACGCTGTCGGTGTCGGTGTGTGCATTGGTGGTGGCGTTGGCGTTGGGTTCGGTGGTTGGCATCATCCGCACGCTGCCCAACAGCCCAGGATGGGTGCGCTTGGGCAACGCCTGGGTGGAGTTGTTCCGAAATATCCCCTTGTTGGTGCAAATTTTCCTGTGGTACTACGTGGTGCCTGCGATGTTTCCGGCGCTCAAAGCGGTGCCGGGTTTTGTGATGGTGGTGCTGGCCCTGGGCTTCTTCACCTCGTCGCGGGTGGCAGAGCAGGTTCGGGCAGGCATACAGGCCTTGCCCAAAGGTCAGCGCTATGCGGGTTTGGCTGTGGGCTTTACCACCGCACAAACTTACCGCTATGTGTTGTTGCCCATGGCTTACCGCATCATCATCCCGCCGCTGACCTCGGAGTCCATGAACATCTTCAAGAACTCATCGGTCGCGTTTGCGGTGTCGATCGCAGAACTCACGATGTTTGCCATCCAGGCCTCGGAAGAGTCAACGCGTGGCATGGAGATCTACTTTGGTGTGACCGTGTGCTACGTCATCTCGGCCATGACGATCAACCGCATCATGGCCTTCATCGAAAAGAAAACCCGTGTGCCTGGCTTCATCGCCAGCGCAGGTGGTGCAGGAGGGCACTGACATGAATTTAGACCTCTCTTTTTACAGCTGGGACCTCATCAGTAAATTCGTGCTGAAAGGGTTTTCTTTCAGTGTCATGCTGACCATCGTGGCCACCATCGGCGGTATTTTGTTGGGCACGGTCTTGGCCTTGATGCGACTGTCTGGCAAAAAAGTGTTGGAAATCCCCGCCACCATCTACGTCAACGGCATGCGCAGCATTCCGTT
>CAZHDP010000133.1:0-8209 GCA_964531605.1 uncultured Burkholderiaceae bacterium
TCGGTGGGGGCGAGGGCGGCGCCACCCGCAACTTGACCATCGAGGCACAGCAGCCTGACGCGGCCCCGGCAACAAACACTGCTGTCGCAGGCAGTGCCACGGCCAACGCCAACCCAAACGCCACTCCGGTGCGCCCCTCGCTGTCGCTGCAAATTCAATTTGACTTCAACTCGGCGAAAGTGCGCGCTGAAAGCCAGCAGGCCCTGAGCAATTTGGCGCAGGCCCTGCGTTCGCCGGAATTGCTGGCGGCCAACTTCGCCGTGGAGGGACACACCGATGCCAAAGGCCGTGCAGACTACAACCAAAAATTGAGCCAGTCTCGTGCCGAGGCCGTGCGCGAGTACCTGGCGCAACAGGGGGTAGACGCCGGACGCTTGCAAGCCAGCGGCAAAGGGTCGTCTGACCTTGCCAACAGCAGCGACCCCTACGCGGCCGAAAACCGTCGGGTGCGCATCGTCAATTTGAATTGAATGTGTCAGTGCTAAACATAAGGTTACGGCAAGTGAATAAAGCAAAGTGTGCTATTTTTTCGGTAGCAACCTGGCAAGCTTCAAGCGCACTGATCCTGGCGTTGATGGCCCCATTCACGGCGACAGGTGCAGCGCCTGATCCCCGCAACCTGGTGGTCAGCAAAGCCCCGGCACAAACGCCGGTCACACAGCATCAGCGCGTTGCTTTGGTCATCGGCAATGCCAGTTACAAAGACGCACCGTTGACCAACCCTGTCAACGATGCGCGCGGCATTGCCGAGGCGCTGAAAGACAGCGGCTTTTCGGTCATCGCCCGTGAAAACGTGGACCAAAAAGGCATGCTTGCCGCGTTGCGCGAGTTTGGTGACCGCCTGCGGGGCGGTGGCACCGGGCTGTTTTACTTTGCAGGCCACGGCATGCAGATCAAAGGCCGCAACTACTTGGTGCCTGTCGGTTCTGCGATCGAGCGTGAGGACGAGGTCGCCTACGGTGCTGTTGACGCTCAAGCGGTACTCGACAAAATGGAGGCGGCGGGCAATGGCACCAACATCATGATTTTGGACGCCTGCCGCAACAACCCGTTTTTGCGCAGCTTTCGCAGCGGCCAGTCCGGTTTGGCCCAGATGGATGCACCGATTGGGACCCTGGTCTCGTTCGCCACCAGCCCTGGTGCGGTCGCCAGCGACGGGGGTGGCCAAAACGGGCTGTTCACCCAGCACCTGCTCAAGGCGATGCGCGAGCCTGGGTTGAAGGTCGAGGACGTGTTCAAACAAGTGCGCTCCAACGTGCGCCGTGACAGCCAAGGCAAACAAGTGCCTTGGGAATCCACCTCACTGGAGGGCGACTTTTACTTCAAGCCTGCACAAGCCCCGGCCAAACTGGACACGGCCCAGGCGGTAGAAACCGCCGTGTGGGATGCCGTGAAAGACAGTGCCAACCCCCTGGAGTTGCGGGTGTACCTGAACCGCTACCCTCAGGGCGTTCATGCCGCTGAAGCCAGGGCCAAATTGGCAGCGATGGCGCCACCCAAACCCTCGGTGCCTTTGGCCTCTGCTGCCCCCGCTGCTCCAGTGCCCACCGCCGCACCAGTGGCCCCAGCGGTGGTTGTGCCTCCCGTTACTGCCCCTGTCACCCCCGTGGCGCCGACGTCTCATGCCACGGGTGATCAAGCCGATGTGGACCGCCGTACGCAGGAAATTCTGGCCGAACTGGGCAAGGCCTCACCGTCGCTCCTGCCTGCCAACCGACCCACGGATGCCGTCAAAGCGCCTGCGGCCCTTCAGACCAATGCCCGTGGCATCTCGGTGGGTGACCGTTGGCGTTACCAGGTGGTGGACAAATACAAAGGTGAGGTGGTGCGCAACTACGCCTGGAAGGTCGATGGCCTGTTGCCAGATGGCGATTTGCGCATCAACGGTGGCCGCCAGGTCAACAGCAGCAACAACGAGCTTCGGTCTTACCAAAACGACACCTGGGCTGAGCGTGGCAGTGACACCCACTACCACCAGTTTCCCGCCGTGTTCCGCACGGGCCACAAAGAGTCGTTTCGATTCAAGGAAACCGCCGTCAGCAAAGACGGCTCCGCGTGGACCCAGGATTGGGAAGGCACCTTAGAGGTCAAAGGCAAAGAGCGCGTGCGCGTGCCTGCCGGTGAGTTTGACGCCTGGCGCATCGAGCGTGTGGCCACCTACCAGGGCACCCGTTCCAAAGGCAAAGGTCAGCCCACCTGGTACGGTCGCAACACCGTGACCACTTGGTACGCCCCAGAGGTGCACAACTTTGTCGCCCGTGACGAAGAGACCCGTCAAAACGGCAGCAACCTGGCCGACCGATCGCGCGTTGAACTGACCAGTTTCGAGCGACGCACAGCCACCGTGGCCAAAAACTGAGTTGGCCGTGGTCCGGCAGCTGCAATCCTGGTGGTGGTCGTTGGGGCGTTTTCCGGCCCATGTGGTGACCTGGGTCTTGTGCGTGGTGTTTTGCGCCTGGGCGGTCGTGGACGTAATGCACTTGCATGTGAGCAATGGCTTGGCCCAGTCCACGTACGATGCCATGGTGAGGCTGCGCTTTCACACCCAACCTGTGGACCCTCGTGTGGTGATCGTCGACATCGACGAAGCGTCCTTGGCCACCATGGGCAAAACGTTTGGCCAATGGCCCTGGCCGCGTGACACGCTGGCCACCGTGCTGACCTACCTGGAACAGCAGCACCCAGCGGCCATCGTTTGGGACGTGGTGTTCTCTGATGCTGACTTGCAAAACCCGGGCGGTGATGCCGCGTTCAACGCGGCGGCCCAGCAGAGCACGCACAGCCACTTCTCCGTCGTCCGTCTGCCCGCGGCCAATGACCCGCAGAGCGAGATCACGCGTGATGCGCTGCCGGGTCTGTGGGCGTCTGTCGGGGCATCGGGGCAAAAGCCAGCCACGGTCGCCCTCATTCCACCGGCGTTGCCTGCGGTGGCGGCGGGTCGATTGGGCTACAACAACGGGTACGTGGACCCCGATGGTGTCTTGCGCCGCTACCGCTATGCCGAGCGCTTGCCTGATGGTGCGGTGATCCAGTCCATTGCGGCCAGCGTGTCTTCTGTTTTGCACGTGGCCTCGCACTCTGACGTGGTTGCTGCCGCACCGAGTTCACAGCGCGCAGGCCAACAAGACGCCCTGATCGTATGGCGGGCCAAGGCCGAAGCCTACCCTCGGGTGCGCTTTGCCGATGTGTTTGCGCAAGCGGAGGGTGGGCAACCCCTGAAGGCCTTGCCAGACTTCAAAGACAAGGTGGTCATCGTCGGGTCTACCGCCCCAAGCTTGCACGACATCCACCCCACGCCTTTGTCACCGTACCAGCATGGCGTGGACACCTTGGCCACGGTGGTGGACAACGTGATCAACCGCCATCGACTCGACGAATTGTCGGCACCGCTTCAGGCACTGGTGGCTTGTGTGTTGTTTGTGAGCTTGGCGCTGTGGGTGGGTTTCAAGGGTGTGTCGTCCTTGACGCCGGTGACCCTGGTGTTGCCTGGCGTTTTGCTGCTGGTGAGTTACCTGTCTTTGTGCGTGTTGCCCGTGTTCATTGACCTGCACCTCGCTGCTGGTTTGGGCCTGCTCCTGTTGGCGGTGTTGCGTACCTGGAACCGATTGCGGCGTGACCACTGGTGTCGTCTGCCTGACGCGTGGGCGAACGAGGACGAGCACGAGCATCAGCACCAAGGCAAAGCGCCACCCGTGATGGCCTGGGCCATGTTGGGACATGACGCCTGGGTCCATGAGCGCATGGACCGGCTGCTGAGCGCCGTGCAACACGTGGCCCCCGATTGCCGGGTGGTGGTGGGTGACGACACGGCTGTCTGGCCCACCCGCCTGAATTGGCCGGCGCTTGCCCGGGTCGCCGCCGTGGTGGGCCCCGCCGATCAGTTGCGACACGCTGTGCCCTTGCTGCAGCACAAACTCTCGGCACTGCTGGCCTCCCAAGGAGCCCCCTTGATGTTGGACGTGACTGCGGCGACACTGTTCCCGTCCTTGTTTGCCGCCTGGTCTCAACTGCAGCCCGTTCGTGCTCCTGAATCCACCTGACCACTTTTTGACTATGTTTGGAAACCACGCCATGACACCGTGCCAGATCCCACACCGTGCTGCCTCTGTTTGGCGCCGCCTTTCCACGCTGGTGGGCATGCTGGGTGCCTTGTCCTTGATCGGCAGCGCAGGGGGGCAGACGTCATCCCCCACAGCGCCCGTCACGGTGGTGCGGGCCGGTGAACTGCGGGCTGACAAGTTGCCCACGGCGGCTGTGCTGGGCAATGTGTCCGCCGGGACAGCGACCCGCCTGCTGGGCATAGAGGGTGGCTGGGTGCACGTTGAAGTGCCCGGTGCAACGCCTGCCGCACCCAAGCTCACCGGGTGGCTGCGTGCGAGCAATCTGAACCTGCAATCGGGGTCGGCGTTGGCCGCCAATTTGCCCAACGGCCGCTTGGCGTCCAACAACGTGGCGCTGTCACTCGGGGTGCGCAGCATGCCACCACGCGACAACCGCCATGCGCTCATCATTGGCATTGGGCGCTATGCCGACGCCAACATTCCCGCGTTGCCCGGCACGCAAATCGACAAAGAGTCCGCGACCCAAATGGCGTTGGCCATGCAAGTGCCCCAGCGCAACATCCGCTACCTGCAAGACGAAGAAGCCACCGGTGACGGCATCCGCCGCGCCTTGGCCGATTTGAACGGCCGGGTGGAGGACGGCGACCGCGTGTTCGTCCACTACTCTGGCCACGGTACCCGCTACAACGATCCGGCGGTGGGCGGTTGTGTCGAGGCCCTGTTGGCCCACGATGGCGGCACCAAGGGCACCATCACCAACCGTGAAGTGGCCGATTTGCTCAAGCCGATCACCAACAAAACAGACAAGCTGTTTGTGATGTACGACGCTTGCCACTCGGGCGGCGTGATCCAGTCCGCATCGACGGTGCGTACACGGGGCTTCAGCAACAGCAACGACGACGGCTTGTTGCGTCCTAAATTTGCGGCCATCAGCGAGGAGTGCGGACGGCCTGTCAACGTCAAAGGCCGTAATCTGGCTGTGGAGCAAGTGGACAAGGGTGCGCTGTCGCAAGACATCATCCACGTGAGTGCCTCCCGAGACAACGAAGTGAGCTTTGATGACGAGCAAAAGGGCGGCTTGGCCACCCAGTTCATGCGTGACTGCATGCTGCGGGACGCCAAAGACCTGGACAACAGCGGCGCCATCACCATGGACGAGATCCGCATGTGCGCACAAGACAAGCTCAACAAGCGCATGCAAAACGATGCACGTTTCAAGCCTCACAACATTTCGCTGAACGGCAACGCTGGGTTTGTGCCCGCATGGTTCAGTGTGGCGACCCCCGTGGTGCAGACGGCCATTGCCCTCACGCCTGCGCCCACCTCCACCCCCACCTCCATAGCAGCGCCCGCCCCGGCCCCGGTGCCCGTTGCCTCCACGGCGGCGGTGGTGCCACCACCTGCACCTGCTGTGGCACCTGCTGTCGCAGCGCTGACCGGTGAGCAGGCTTTGCGCCAGATGTTTGAGCAGCGTGACGCCAAGCGCAAAGTCAAAGTCACCGTCAGCAAAGACAAACTCAAGATTGGCCAAGACCCGTTGGATTTTGCGGTGCAGTCTGACCGGGCCGGCTACGTTTACGTGGCCATGGCCGGTTCAGACAGCAAGTCGCTGTACCTGCTGTTCCCCAACGACCTGGACCAAAACAACAAAATCCAGGCAGGTCAACAACTGCTGCTGCCCCGCCCCAACTGGCGGGTGAAGGCATCAGGCCCCGCAGGCCGCGACAACCTTTTGGTGATGGTGACCGATGGCCCGCGTGACCTCACGGCCCTGGGCGGTGCCAGCGCTGTCACCAAAGCCGGACCTTTTGTGTCATCGTTGAACGATGCCAAAGGCCGTGCCCAGCTCGGTGCCTTGATGACCACCTCACAACTGGTCACGTCGCAGGAGTGCACCAACCCAAGCAGCCGCAAAAACAACCCCTTGTGCTCCGATGCGTATGGCGCAGCCATGTTCACGGTGGACGAGCTCAATTGAGTTTGCCCATGTCCTCGGTGCTGTTGAGAAGCCTGCAATCGGTCACCGCCGGTCTGGCATTCGCCCTGTTCACGGCCCAAGCCCAAGCCCCCGGTGACCTGCGCTTGGCGCTGGTGATCGGCAACGCAGCGTACCCAGGAGACGCAGCCCTGGCCAATCCGGTGAACGACGCCAAATCGATTGCCAGCACGCTGCGCGGATTGGGCTTTGAGGTGATCGAGCTGAACGACGCGGGCAATATGCAAATGCGAGCCGCCATTGCCAAAGCCCAAGCCCAACTCAAAGGGCAGCAAGGCATCGGCATGCTGTACTACGCCGGACACGGCCTGCAACTCGACTGGCAAAACTACATGGTGCCCGTGGACGCGAGATTGGCACAAGCCAGTGACGTGCCCGAGCGCACCGTCAACGTCAACGCGGTGCTGGACGCCTTCAAGACCGCGGGCAACCGCATGAACATCATCGTACTCGACGCCTGTCGAGACAACCCCTTTGGCAAAGCTGGCGTAGGCTCAGGCAAAGGCCTGGCGCAACTGGACGCGCCACCCGGCACCTTGCTGGCCTATTCCACGGCACCAGGCAACGTGGCTGAAGACGGCCTTGAAAAGCCCGCAGATGGTGGCCCTGGACACGGCCTGTACACCCGCTACTTGTTGCAAGAGCTGAAGAAGCCCGTGGCCAAGATCGAAGACGTGTTCAAACGCGTGCGGCTCAACGTGCGACAGCAAAGCCAGGGCAGGCAAATCCCTTGGGAGTCCACCAGCCTCGAGGACGACTTCTACTTCAACACGGGCAAGATCGTGGTGGTCGCACCACCCAAAGAAGCGGAGCGAGACAAGGCTTTTGAAGTTGAAAAGGCCGATTGGGACAGGATCAAAGATTCTCAGAACGCCGACGACTTCTACGCCTTTTTGCAAAAGTACCCCACGGGATTGATTTCTCAGCAAGCCACGGCGGCGTTAGAGCGTTTGGCCCAGGCCAAAATCGTGGCCCAGCCAGACCGCAACGGCGTGGTGCAAACGACCGAGCCGAGGTTCAGGGTGGGTGATGCCTACGAGTTTGTCATCAAGGATGCGCTCACTGGCGTCGAGACAGGGCGTTACAAGCCCGCAGTCACCCGCATTGAGAATAACCTTGTTCACATGAACGATGGTCGGTCGGTCATGACCTTGGACGGGGGCATGATCAAGAACCGCTATGTGGCCAACTTTGACCCTCCCCGTTTAGACCAACCTGGGGGCGAGTTTTCGGTGGGAGCACGGTGGAATATGCGCACTGTCGAGACCACCTTGCAAGGCAAAAAGCTGACCTACGACAGCCACTTCAAAATCGTCGCCCTCGAAGACGTCACGGTACCGGCAGGGACTTTCCGTGCCTACAAAATCGTCATGGACAGTGTGAGCGAATTTGCCCGTGTCAAACTGACCTATTGGGCACAACCCGGCTGGGGCATGTCGGTGAAGACGATCCGTGAAATCCGCCCCTTCAGGAAAGAGCCCACACTTGAAATACACGAGATGATCTTCCGCAAGCGGGGTGAGGGGCCCACTTCATGACCGCTGTCGAGCACGTTGCCAGCCATCCCTCCGAGACCTCGCTCTTCGACCGCGACATGGCCGCATTGGCCCAGCGCAATCCAGGGCGGGTGTGGTTGTGGCTGGCGGTGGTGATGGCCCTGGTGCTGGTGGGCATCTCGGCTTGGCGGCAAGGCTGGTTCACGCCTTCGGTCAACCTGTACCTGACCTTGCCCGGATCGGGTGGGGTGCAAATCGGCACACCCGTGAAGCTCAAGGGTTTCAAGATCGGGGAAGTGGCCGAATTGCAGTTGGAGCCCAATTTGAACGTGCGGGTGCGCCTGCGGGTGTACCAAGAGCGCTTGCCTTTGTTGGCGGTGGACGCCAGTGCACGCTTTGGCCGCGAAGGCCCGATTGGGGGCAAGTTCATCGACATCAACCCGGGCGAGCGTGGGCCGTTGTTGTTGGTGGCGGAATCCACCTTGCCCATCGACGCAGGCAACGAGATTGACGATGTGATGGCCAGCGTCAAAGTGGCGGTGGAAAAGCTGGCCACGGCCATCAGCAAAGTGGACCCCATCCTCGATGACACGAAAAAGCTCACGGGCGAGGCCAGCGCGGTCAGTGCCGATGTGCGAACCTCCCTCAGTGCCATG